>DAOTWI010000114.1:0-2262 GCA_034436075.1 Roseiflexus sp. | reverse complement strand
CGCGCCCGGCGCGGCCAGCCGCTGGTGATCGTGCGCCCGCCGGGGTTGATCCACGTCCTGACCGGCGGCCGGTATCGCCCGGTGCAGTGCGGCGATCTCTTCAGCGATCCGGCGATTGTCGAGGCGCAACGCTATCTGGTGCGCGAAACCGGCGGCTACTTTGGCGACCATCCGGCTATCTGGGCATGGCAACCTGGCGAAGGGTTCGAGCGCGCTCATCGCCCCGAGTCGGATCGGGCAGTATCGCAATGGTTTGCCACGATCAGCGACGAACTGAAGCGCGTTGCGCCACGCGCCGTCTGTCTGGGAGTCGTTTCACCCACCGGCTTGAAACGTCGCTCCGGTCCGCGCCCTGAGCATGTGGCGAAACATTGCGCACTCGCAGGCATGACAGTTGATCTCCCGGAGACCCCAGCGGATTGCCAGACACGGCACACGAACCCTGCCGCTTATCTGCATGTGCTGGCGGCCGGTCTGGCTGAGCGACGTATGATTGTTCTCGGCGTTGGAATGCCGACAGTGGCGAATGGTGAGACCGCCGGATGGTTCGAGGACGATCTCTATGGCCGCACGGCGCTGATGTATCGCAGCACGGCGGGTGAGCAGGCAGAGTTCGTTCACACCGTGCTGGAGCGGCTCTACGCCGACGGCGCAGCTGGCGTATGGCTGGCTTCCTATGCCGATTTCTCTGAAGAAATATGGCAGACGCCGCCGTTCGACCGCACCCGCTGCTACCGGACGATGGGGGTGCTCGATGCGCTGGGACGCGAGAAACCGGCGGTCAGCGCCGTGCGCGATGTTGCCCGTCGCATCCGCAGCGCACCAACCCTGCATGCACAACCGCCTGCTGTTGACGCCGAGCGCTACTGGAGCAACCCGGAGCGCACCTTCCGCGAGTGGTGGCGCGAGTTCAACAGCCGCGGATAGGCGGGCTACTCATAGATCCACTGGTCAGTGCTGCGACGCATATCGACCAATTCCTCAGCGCGGAAGAACAGATTCACCTCCATCTCGCCATTTTCTGGCGAGTCTGAGGCATGGATAAGGTTCCGCCCGATCTCGAGCGCAAAATCGCCGCGGATCGTGCCTGGCGCCGCCTTGACCGGATTGGTCGCCCCGACCATCGAGCGCACTATTTCAATCACATTCGAGCCGGTCACGACCAGCACAACTACCGGACCGGAAGAAATGTAGGAGATCAGATCGTTGAAGAATGGTTTACCTTCGTGAACGGCATAGTGCCGGCGCGCCAGCGCGTCGTCAATCTGGATCAACTTCATCCCGACAATGCGCAAGCCGCGCTGTTCGATCCGCGTCAGGATCGGTCCAATCAATCCTCGCTGCACAGCATCCGGCTTCAGAATGATCAGAGAACGCTCCATGCCTCCATCTCTCCTTCATCAGCAACAGAACACAAACATCGCGCCCTGAGCATGGCGCTCACGGGCGCGAAACCAGCAGTCAAACGACCCTGCCCGGATGATGAAAGACATCCACCCAGTTGACCGGCTCATCAGATCGGCACGGCTTCGCTGATCCGTTTGGATGCCCGGCGCATTTCCATCTTGACCAGGCCAAGATTGACCATGCGCTGAGTAATGACAACCAGAATCAACTCCCGCGCCTCGAGCATGAGGATCGATCCCTGCTCCGCATCAATGATCGAGTCGATCAGCATACCGACGCCGATCCGCCTGGTCGCTTTGTCAATCTCGCCAAACACGGCTGCCGACATTGCGCCCAGAATCTCGGCGTCTTCCTCATCCATCAGCGTACTGGCGACGACCAGACCATCTTTTCCGACAAGCAAACTTCCGATGACCCCTTCAACCCGGATGAGGTCTTCAACAATCCGGCGCATATTGACAGTCATTGCTCTTTACCATTCACAGAAGCGCAACTTGCGTCACGCAGCCTTATGCATGTCCTGGTATCCAGCTGTATTCGCGCATCGCGTCGCGGAAGCGTCCCTGACGCGAGTACGCGTCGCCAAGGGTGCGGTGCAGTTTACGCAGCAGACTCGCATCGCTGGTCTCTGCGATCATGTCGGTCAGATCCTCAACAATCTCATCAAGAAGCGCATTCTGCTTGATGAGGCGGCGGTAGTGCTGCATGGCAATCTCCGACATTCCCACCTGACCGCCGAAGCGCGCGATTGAGAGCCGCAAAAGATGATTGTCCGGATCAGATTCGAGCATATTCACATACTCTTGCAGTTCCGGATAATCGCTCAGGTCGTGGAGCGCCGCAGGCGGCGGCGCG
>DAOTWI010000113.1:0-2013 GCA_034436075.1 Roseiflexus sp. | reverse complement strand
CGCCTTCGACCGCCGCGCAGCGCTCGCCGAACTGCGCGCCGCGTTGCCTGGCGTCGAGCGTGTCGTGCTGGTTCCCTCACTCGATCCTGATGCACGCATGGAAGAGACCGTTCCGTGGGACGAACTGCTGAACCATGATGCGCCGCTCCAGTTTGAACCGGTTCCCTTCGACCATCCGCTCTGGATTCTCTACTCATCCGGCACGACCGGTCTGCCGAAGCCAATTGTGCAGGGGCACGGCGGCATCCTGCTCGAACACCTGAAATCACTCGCGCTGCACCTCGACCTTCGCCCGCAGGATCGCTTCTTCTGGTTCACCACCACCGGCTGGATGATGTGGAACTT
Organism: Roseiflexus sp.; assembly: GCA_034436075.1. GTDB lineage: Bacteria > Chloroflexota > Chloroflexia > Chloroflexales > Roseiflexaceae > Roseiflexus. The sequence goes on along the minus strand of DAOTWI010000113.1, from coordinate 1,668 downwards.
CCTGGTCAGCGGTCTGCTGGTCGGCAGCACCCTCCTGCTGTACGACGGCAGCCCCGCCTGGCCCGACATGAACGCGCTCTGGCGGTTCGCTGCCGCGACCGGCATGACCATATTCGGCACAAGCGCCGCGTACCTCACGGCATGCCGCAAAGCCGGCATCACGCCCGGCGAAACATTCGCCCTGACCCATCTGCGCGCGATGGGTTCAACCGGTTCGCCGCTGCCGGTCGAAGGGTTTCACTGGGTTTACCAGCGCGTCAAACGCGACCTCTGGCTCGTCTCGCTCAGCGGCGGCACCGACGTCTGCACCGCATTCGTCGGCGGCTGCCCGTTGCTGCCGATCACGGCTGGCGAGATTCAGTGCCGCTGTCTGGGGGCGCGCGTCGAGGTCTTCGACGAGCAGGGGCGCTCGATCATCGGTGATGTTGGCGAACTGGTCGTTACCGCGCCGCTTCCTTCCATGCCGCTCTTCTTCTGGGGCGACGCCGGCGGATCGCGCTACCGCAGCAGCTACTTCGATGTCTATCCCGGCGTCTGGCGTCACGGCGATTGGGTCAAACTGACCGAACGGGGAACGCTGGTTATCTACGGGCGCTCCGATTCGACGATCAACCGCCACGGCGTGCGCATGGGCACGAGCGAAATGTACCGCGCCGTCGAGGGCATTGCAGAGGTGCGCGACAGCCTGGTGATCGACCTGGAGAACCCCGACGGCACAGCCGTGATGTATCTGTTTGTCGCCCTCGAACCGGGCGTTGCCCTGGACGACGCGCTGAAGGAGCGGATTCGCGCACAGATTCGCGCGGCGCTTTCACCACGCCACATCCCCGACGACATCATCGCCATTCCCGATGTGCCGCGCACGCTGAACGGCAAAAAACTGGAAGTGCCGATCAAAAAAATCTTGCGCGGCGTCCTGCCCGAACAGGCTGCCAACCGCGACGCCATGGCGAACCCGGAGACGCTCGACGCATTCGTGGAACTTGCAGCCCGGCTTCAGAGGTAGCGTGTGGTCATTGGACTGATCGGCATGGCAGGCATTGGCAAGTCGCGCTGGGCGGCGCGGCTGGCGGATGCTGGATTCCGCGCGCTGCACTGCGACGACCTGATAGCCGAAAGGTTGCGAACCGTTTACAACGCCGACACGATCACCGTCTACGACATCGGGCGCTGGATGGGGTTCCCATACGAGGCGCACTACGCCGGTCGAGAACGCATCTACCTCGCCTGCGAACATGCGGTCATGGAAGAGATTGCCGCACGAATCGCCGGAGAAGAGAACATCGTCATCGACACGACCGGCAGCATCGTTTACCTCGACGCCACGCTCCTGGAACGCATCAAGCGCCGCGCAACCATGGTCTACCTGACGGACGACGCCGATCTGCGGGTGCGCCTGCTGGAAGACTACCTGGCGCGCCCGCGCCCGATTGTCTGGAACGGGATGTACCAGCCACGCCCCGGCGAAACGCCGGAAGCGACGCTGGCGCGTTGCTACCCGCAGCTGGTGCGCGCGCGCGCTGCGCTCTACCGGCAGATCAGCGACATCGTGATCGAACCGCAGCGCCACCGCAACCCGGCGTTCACCGTCGCCGATTTTCTGGGGATGATCGATGAGAGGGGGAAGGCGGCGCCGTAGCGACGTTGCATTGCAACGTCGCTGCGGCG
>DAOTWI010000112.1:0-7155 GCA_034436075.1 Roseiflexus sp. | reverse complement strand
GTGGGCGGCACAGCAGTCGCTACCGCCGTGGGCGGCACAGCAGTCGCTACCGCCGTGGGCGGAACAAGCACGGCGGTTGGCGCCGGGGTTGACGAGACAATGACGGTGGCGCCAGCGGGCGCTGCGGGAGCTGGGATGTCGCATCCTGCGAGCAACACGGATATCGCAACGGCCAGGATAAGCAATTTCATCGCGCTTGTTCCTCTAATTGCGCCGAATATCGCATGTGTATAGTGTGTATAATAACATGCATGAACAGTCGTGAAATCATAGCCCGGCTCAAGGAGGATGGGTGGATGCTGGTCCACGTCCGGGGCAGCCACCATCACTACAAACATCCCAATAAGCCTGGACGCGTGACTGTTCCGCATCCAAAGAAAGATTTACCCGTAGGAACATTGAAGAGTATCTACCGTCAAGCCGGTTGGTCCTGGTCAGAGAAGGAGTGAGCGCCGATGCGTTACCCTGTTGTCATCCATAAGGATACTGAAAGCGATTATGGCGTTACTGTGCCTGATTTGCCTGGTTGCTTCAGTGCAGGTGAAACACTCGATGAAGCATTGCAAGAAGCCGTCGAAGCCATTGAGTGCCATCTGGAAGGCTTATTAGCAGATGGCGAGCCTATCCCAACGCCAAAACCGGTTGCATTGCATCAAAGTAATCCCGATTATGCCGGAGGGATCTGGGCATTCGTCACTGTTGATGTTACAAAGCTATCAGGTAAAACGCGCAGGATCAATATTACGTTACCTGAGCGTGTATTACATCTTGTGGATAAATATGCGAGCGAACATGGTGAGAGTCGTTCAGGTTTGATAACCCAGGCGGTGCTTGAATATATCGGGTCTCGCGAAACGCTCGCTCGTTGAAATAAATCGCTGGAGCATTTTGAGCGTTATTTCGCCGCGGCGCACGGTCATCGCGGCGCGCCTTCAAGCGGTCTGTACGTGCCAGGTGGAGAAGACTGGCGGCGCGATGGGATGATGCACCATACGTTCGTTGTGGTTGATCCGGGTATTGTCTGGATTGGCTCTTACAACCTCACGACCTTTGCCCGCAATAATTACGAGACGCTCGTGCGTATTGACGATCCAGCCATTGCTGCACACTTTCGGGCTGAGACTGCTTCAGGTCATTCCTCTCGATTTGCCTGCTCATGGCAATACTCCAGACATCAACCTCTTTGACGGTCGGGCAGCGGTCGCCTACAATTAAGGGCGAAAGATTGACGTCCAGGCGCCGAGCAACGCCATCAGGGAAGGAGGCTGCTATGCCTGGCGCAGAATTGCACTTCACTCTGAAGGACCTGGAGGAATGGGCGGAACAAGGGCTCATCACTCCCGAACAACTCACCCGTATTCGTCAGCGCGTCGAAACCGCTGAGTCGCTCAAAGAGCAGGCTCAAGCCGCACCTGAACCGCGAAAAAGACTCACCCTCATTTCAATCGCCTATTACTTTGGCGGTTTCATGATCCTCCTGGCGTATACAATCTTCATGGGATTGGAATGGGAATCATTGGGGCTGACCGGTCAACTCGCGGTTTCGTTCTTCACTATCGTCGCGCTCTGGGCTATTGGATACGTTCTGCAAAGGAAAGATTTCCGCATCGCTGGCGGATTGTTGATCTTCGTGGGAACAGGGATCGTGCCATTGTTCATCTACACCGTCCAACGCGCACTTGGCATATGGCCCGATGACTCACGCTATACCTTTAGAGACTTCTATCAGATCATAGCGCAGACGTGGATTCTGCTCGAAATAGTCAGCATAACAGTGGCTGCGATCGTGATCTGGCGCGTTCGTTTCCCCTTAATTTCCTTGCTGATTTCGTTCTGGACGTGGTTCCTGTCAATGGATCTTGTTCATTGGATAACACGGAGCGATTATTGGACATGGTCGGAAACCGAACAGATCGTGGGTATAATCATTGGGGCAGGAATGCTGATTCTGGGCATCTTCTTGCAACGTAGAACACAACAGGATTACAGTTTGTGGCTGTATCTCTTTGGGCATCTCATTGTTTTCGTCCACTTCTCCGCTCTGGCTCTGGAGAAAGAAGGATTGCTCGGAATCGTCTATTTTGTCGTCTATTTGTGGTTCGTGGCGGCAAGCGTGTGGCTCCAGCGGCGGGTATTCCTGGTGTTTGGCGCCCTCGGATGTTACGCCTATGTGAGCTACCTGGCGTTCAGAGTCTTTGAAGGCGCATTGGGGTTTGCATTTGCCCTCGCAGGCATCGGTCTCATCATTGTTCTCAGCGCCGTGGGATACCAGAAATACATGCGCCCGCGACTCGAGCATTATTTCGGGCAGTACCGGATCTCATAGACTGGCATCACGAGTATATCGCCATCCAGAGTGGAGGCGCCTATGTCCGCCCAACCCCGCCATCTCATGACCCCCGAAGAACACCTTGCCTTCGAAGAACAGAGCAGCGACAGGCATGAATACTACGGGGGCCGCATTGTAGCGCTGGCTGGAGGCAATCAGGCGCATTCGATCATTCCAGATACCCCTGCAAGCGCGCGCCGACGCCGGGACGCCGCAGCAAACGCAGCGCGTCGGCTTCTATCTGCCGGGTGCGCTCGCGGGTGATGCCAAACGTCGAACCGATCTCCTCCAGCGTCCGGCGGCGGCCATCGGTCAGACCATACCGCAATTGCAGCACCGCCCGCTCACGATCGGGCAGTTCCATCAACGCCTGTTCCAGGTCGTGCTGGAGCATGCGCTGGGTGGCGATCTCCATTGGCGCGTCGGCGCCATCGTCCGCCAGCAACTCGCTGATATGCCCCTCGCCGTCATTCGTGATCGGCTGTTCCAGCGAAATCGGCTGCGCCGACGCCTGGAGCAGCATCTTCACTTTGCGCTCCGGCATACCCACCGCTTCGGCGATCTCCTCGATCGTCGGCTCGCGTTCCAGCGACTGTTCGAGCCGCCGCGCAACACGCCGCACCTGCGCAATGACGTCGCTCAGGTGCACCGGCAACCGGATCAGGCGGCTCTGTTCGGCGATCGCGCGCGTGATTGCCTGGCGAATCCACCACGTCGCGTAGGTCGAGAAGCGATTGCCCTTGCTGGCGTCGAACTTTTCGACGGCACGCATCAGGCCAATGTTCCCCTCCTGCACCAGGTCCATAAATGAGAGTGGCCCGCCGATATACTTCTTGGCAACGCTGACGACCAGGCGCAGATTCGCCTGGATCAGACGACGGCGCGCCTCTTCCGCTTGCATGACGCGCCGTTCGAGCAGCAGACGCTCGGCGACCGTGTCAAAACGCTGCACCTTCAGTCGCTCCTGCGCCTCACGACCGGCGTTAATATCATTTGCCAGCGCAACCTCTTCCTCGGCGCTCAAGAGACCGACCTGCCCGATTTCGCGCAGATACATCTGGGTCGAGTCGTCGAGCGTTTCGCTGGAGGAGGTTCGTTTCAAGGCGCTATCTGCGCTGTCGGCCTGCCAGAAAGCGTCACTTTCGGGGTCGGCGTCCTGATCGGCAGTGTGTGAGCGGAGAGCAGAGGTTTGAACCTGGTTCATCACGGTACTCCGGAACTGCATGTCATCTCTTCCGTGTACCCTATGGTACGAACCGATGGATTGAGCGGATGTCGTTTTGCTGAAGATTTTTACGACAAAGCAACGTTTGGCGCTGCACTCGTATGTTGGAGCGTGATTGGCAACGTCTGAGCAAGCGCCGCCGCCAGCGGCTGCCCGCGTTTCCAGGTGTAGGCCGGTACGCGCAGTTCCGCCAGGCGCGCTCGAACCGGCTCGTTGCTGCGCACACCGCCAAACGATTGCGCGTCGATCAGCACCGCTACAACGCGCACACCCCGGTAGATCAGGTGTTGCACCCCCGTGACCCACCGTTCGTCCAGCGACGGGGTAATGACCACCAGCGTACAGTTGCGCCCGAATCGCGCGCTTTCGGCGCTCAACACTTCCGCCAGCGACGTGGATCCATACGCGCGCAGTTCCGCCAGCGCCTCCAGGATTTTGTATAGTTGCCGCGCCTCGCGCTCGGGCGGAATGACTTCGCGACGCTGCCCCCAGGCGATCAATCCCACGGCACGGTTCTGATCGAGTGCGTGACGCGCGATCGAAGCCGCAGCATGCACCGCGTATTCCTCGGTCGACTCAGCAGTTCGCTGCCCCCGCCTGCCTGACGTTCCTTCCGCTGGCCACCATGCCTGCTGCACATATTCGTGCATATCGAGCGCCACATACACTTCGGCGGTCGGATCGAGTTCGAACTCCTTCACAATCAACCTGCCGAGGCGCGCTGTGCTCCGCCAGTGGATGCGGTTGAAACTGTCGCCTGGCTGATAATCGCGAATGGCAGCGACATTCGGGGTGACATGATACGCGCGTCGCCTGAGATCCTGACCGCCAGGCAATTCTGCGCCGGGCAGCACGAACCCTGGCAGCGGAACGGCGCGCGGGTAGACCAGAATCTCGTTATCGCCTGGGATGTCGCGCTGCAAACGGAACAGCCCCAGAAGATCACTGCTTGCCAGCGTCACCGGACCCAGACGAAACTTTCCTCGCATCGTGCAGGGAGTTCGAATCACCTGGCGCCGCTGCTCGTAGCCCGGCAGATACGCCACAAAGCCAGCGCCGTGGTCCGGCAGGTTCGAACGGTCGATCACCTCGATCCAGAGTTTGGGCAGGAACCAGTGGTTGACCAGCGTCACGCGCTCACGCACGACATCCCCAACCTGTGCGCGGTGGGTGAAAACCTCGCGCCGTATGCTCAAGCCGCGCAGATTGAGCCATGCCCACAGGTATGCGATGAGCACAATGCCGACCAGCAGGTAACTCAGGTGGAAAAACAGCTCGATCCCCGTGCCCTGCGCCGCGGTAAAGAGCAGCAGCGCGAGCAGAACAAGACCAAGGGGTCGCAGATGGTGCATACGTCACTTTCCGATACAGAACCGGCTGAAGATGGCGTGCAGCAGATCATCGCCGACCGCCTCGCCGGTCACCTCGCCAATCGCATTGATCGCGGCGGTCAGGTCAACCGCCAGCAGATCGGGCGATACGCCGCGCCGGAAACCGTCGAGCGCATCGCGCGCGTGATCCGCAGCGCGCGCGAGCGCATCGCGGTGCCGCGCATTCGTCACCAGGCGGCCATCAGCAGGCGACGATTCGCCGATTAACAGGCGCGCGACCGTTGCGCCAAGCGCATCCAACCCCTGTCCAGTCAACGCTGAGACGGCAACAGTCGCATCAAATGGCGCACCGCGCAGACCTTCATAGGCGCATTGCAACGACGCAACACGTTCCTGCACTGCATCAGCGCCGTCGATCAGGTCGATTTTGTTGACTGCCAGAATCGTGCGCCTGCCGCTGGTTAACGCGACAATCTCGCGGTCATCATCGCCAGGGCGAGCTAACCCATCGACTACCAGCAACAGCAGGTCTGCCAGCGCCACTGCGCGCCGGCTTCGCTCCACGCCGAGGCGCTCGATCGGATCGGCGCTTTCAACGATCCCGGCGGTGTCCGTCAACACCACCGGCACGCCTCCCAGATTGGCGGTTTCTTCGAGCGTATCGCGCGTTGTGCCAGGGATCGGCGTCACAATCGCCCGATCAATCCGCAGCAGCGCATTCAGCAGGCTCGACTTCCCGGCGTTTGGGCGACCGACCAGCGTGGCGCGTGCCCCCTGGCGGTAGATGATCCCCTGCTGCGCTGTGGCGACCAGCGCAGCGAGCGCCTGAACCGCCGCTGTCAGGGGGGTCTCGATGTCTTGTGGCTCGACCTCATCTTCAGGGAAATCAACCAACGCCGTGCAGTATGCCAGCGGGTCCATAAGCAGATCGCGGATGCGGTGCAACTCGCGGGACAGCCATCCGCCCAGCTGCGCCTCCGCCAGCGCCAGCGCAGTTGTCGTGCGCGCGGTAATAATGTCGAGCGTTGCTTCCGCCTGAGCCAGATCGATCCGTCCATTCAGGAAGGCGCGCATGGTGAATTCGCCGGGGTTGGCGGCGCGCGCCCCCGCTGCCAGCGCCTGCTGCAACACCTGCTCGACCACCAGGGGTCCGCCGTGCACCGAGATTTCGGCGGCATCTTCAGCGGTGAAACTGCGCGGACCGCGCATAAAGACGGCAAGCGCCTCGTCAACTCTGGCGCCGGTGCGATCCGCCACATACCCGTAGCGCATCCGGTAGGGCTTCCAGGAACCAGGGCGCACCGGCACGAAAATGCGCTCCAGGATGGGCAGCGCATCCTTCCCGCTGATGCGCACAATCCCGATCCCGCCTTCGCCGGGGGGCGTGGCAATGGCTGCAATCGTGTCGTCGTACATCATAGGCGACGATTATTGTACCAGATGCAGCCGTGACTGCGCTGGCAGAGTTTGCGGCAGCGCGGCGCTCCCGATCACCGTGATCTGAAAGGTCATGAGCCCCATCACGGCTGCGCTGGCGGCTCAGGCTGCGGTTCGGGGGTTGGCGGTTCAGGGGTTGGCGGAACAGGCGTCGGTTGCGGGCGCGGCGTTGGTCGCGGGCGTGCCGTGGATGTTGGCGTCGGTGTTGGCTCTGGCGTTGCAGTTGGTTCTGGCGTCGGGCTTGGGGTGAGGGTCGCCGTCGGTGTCGGGCTCGGCGTAACCGTTGGCGTAGATGTCGGCGTCGGTGAGAATGTTGGCGTCAGCGTCAGCGTTGGTGTTGCAGTTGGCGGCGAAAACAACGCGCGCGCGCGATTGCCGAGCGCAGCCACGCCTGCCGGATCAAGCGCCAGAATGCCGCCAACACCGACGACCAGCGCCAGCGCGACGACGGCCGCCCATATCCACCAGGGTGTTGCGGAACGTGGCAGAAACGAGCCGCCCAGAGCGGGCAGCGGTTCGACAGGTGCACTGTAGTGCCGCTGGCGATACTCCTCGAGCGCATTCGTCACGTTCAGTCCAAGATACGAGGCATAGGTCTTCACCATCGCCTCAGTCATGGCGCCATGCGGCAGCAGCGAGAACTTTTCTTCCTCCATCGCCTGGATGTACGACATCCGGATTTTGGTGTCGAGTTCCGCCTGCACCAGTGTGATACGGCGCCGCTGGCGCGCAGTGCGGAAGCGGGCGCCAAGCGGCAACTGCTCCAACTCGTTCGCCCGCAACTCATCGATATCCATGGGCGTGTGATCGGCGATCAGCCCGCGTTCCTCGGC
>DAOTWI010000111.1:0-9418 GCA_034436075.1 Roseiflexus sp. | reverse complement strand
CCATGAAAGCGCTCATGAGCATCGAAGGATTCAGAAACCTCAATCAGGAGATTGAAACCATCATCAATAAATCCGAGGCGGTGCAAAGGGCAAAGAAGGAGGCCAACGATAGGGAGCTTTCTGTTGAGGAGAAACGACAACTCACCGCAGAGGAGAAGGAATACAAAAGCCTGAGAAAGCAGATCCAAGAAAAGCTCATCAAGTTTGCCACGCGGATACCTGTTTTTATGTATCTAACCGACTACCGCGAACGGACGCTCAAGGACGTGATTACCCTGTTGGAACCTGGCTTGTTCAAGAAAGTAACCGGTTTGACGGTAAATGATTTTGAACTTCTGGTTAGTCTTGGTGTCTTTAACAGCGCCTTGATGAATGATGCCGTTTACAAATTCAAGAGATATGAAGACCCAAGCCTTGGTTATGTGGGCATCAACAAGCATGAAGGCGAAGATATTGGGCTTTATGATACCGTTTTGCGGCGGGCGGAGTATGAGGCGACGTTTATAGGCGAGGAAACATAAGAATGAGGGCGAAAGGAGGTGGACTAATAAATCAGGATACAAGCACGGTCTACCGTCTACCAGCGGGCAACAGGGAGGCCTCCGACGCCTTTGCCCTGGAGAACAGTGAGGCGGTGGCCGCCTGGGTGAAGAACGACCACATCGGCTTCGAGATTCCTTACCTGTATCAGGGCGTGGTGCGCAAATACCGCCCCGATTTTCTCGTGCGGCTGGCTAGCGGCGACATGCTCATCCTGGAAACCAAAGGTGAAGAGAGCGAGCAGGACCGGGTCAAACACCGCTACCTGGACAAATGGGTGCAGGCCGTCAACGCCCACGGCGGCTTTGGCCGCTGGCGCCGGGCGGTGGTGCAGCATCCGGGCGAGATACAGGACGTGATCGTTCAATCCAGGGAAGCGAGCAGGGGAGGCGAACAACAGCATACAGCGGACGGCGCTTCGCGCCGCCGCTGATGCTTATCGTTGGACGAAGCTGCGGATGAGCGCGCCCAAGAGCGGGGCATCCACGAGTTCAAACTGGGCGTCACGCGCTTGAGTCAGGCCACGCTGGTAGACCGCTTGCCGAAATGCGCTGAGTTAAACTGCTGGGTGCTATGGCTAGAACTTCTGCCTTGCACTGGCTCGTCCCGCTGATTGCCTTGCTGGCCGCTATTGCTGCCAGCGCAGGCTTGTTCGCTTCAGGCGGGGATGGCCCGGCCAACTTCACCAACGTTTACGGGCGGACGGTCGAACTGTACGGACGCGGTCTGTACCGGCATGATTCGCTATTGGCTGGGGCCGGATTCCGCGGCGTGGATGCTGTCACCATCTTTCTGGCCCTCCCGCTTATGCTGGGAGCTTACCTTCGCGCCCGGCGCGGCTCGCAGAATGCGCAGCTCGTTCTGGTGGCCACGCTGTTTTATTCTCTGTATAACGGCGCCTCGATGACCTTCTCCGCCATGTTCAATTCCCTTTTCCTGGTCTATGTGGCGCTGTTTTCGGCGAGTTTGTTCGCCACCATCATCGCCCTGGCTACGTTCGATACCCAGGCGCTCGCCGCGCGCGTCAAGCCCGGCTTTCCGCATCGCGGCATGGCCGTCTTTGTCATCGTGACGGGACTTGGCACGCTCGTGATATGGCTGAGCGAAGTGATCGAGCCGCTGCTGAACAGCACGGCGCCGGACCTGATTGGCCCGTACACTACCCTGTTCACGCACGGCTTCGACTCGGCGGTCATCACCCCTGTCGCCGTGCTGACCGGCATCCGGCTTTGGCGGCGCAGGCCGCTCGGCTACTTGTTGATTGCGCCGTTCATGATCTTCTGCGCCCTGGTCGGCGTGGTAGTCATTGGGCAGTCCATTAGTCAGGCCCTGGCCGGGGTGATTTTCCCCATACCCGTGTATATCGGCATGGTCGGCTCGTGGGTGGTGATGGGTGGCTTTGCTCTGGGGTTGACCCGCGCCTTCTTCCGGCATTTGGAGATGGAATGACACTCTGCGCTGGCCCTACCCCTGCTACTCTCTCTGGTCATGGCGGAGGTCTTCGCCCTGTTCGCCCGTCTGCTGGGCGTTGAGGATGCGCAGGACTTCTTCGCGGGTGAGGACGGTGGGGAGGCAGTCGGGGCGTTTTGCGCTGGAGAGCACGACGACCGCAGTGGCAGCCACGACGCTGGCGATCCCCTACACCCCGTTCAGTGCGGCCTTCGGCTTCGTTTCGTTGCCACCGCTCGTTCTGGGGTTGATGGGGTTGATCGTCCTGGGTTACGTTGTGAGTACGGAGTTGGCGAAACGCTGATTCTACAGGGGTGTGCACCGTTGATAAGGTTGCGTTATTCCATCAGCCCTTGCAAGTCAATCCTCTTACATTGATGTACAAAGGAAGGGTAAAATGAGAAAAAGAAGAACACCCCCTGGCATCTCTGCGTACCAAGGGATGTTGTGATACGGCCTGGATTTGGAAGCGGTTTAGTTTTCGAAAGTGAACCTTTCCGGATTGCCATCCTTGTCGCGCACGACCTTTCCGGTTGACTTATCATATCGCGAGATTGTGAGTCCGCCAGGGTGTCGATGCACGTGGATCTGCTCTGTGCCTTTACCGGACTCGATGATTTTGATGGGATTGCCGTCTTTGTCAACACGGATGACGCTCTTGCCATCCTTGCCGTGGTCGCTCTCGCGTGTGTGCTGGTCGCTCATCTGGTATCACCCCCTTTCTATTTGGGATTGTAGATGTAAAGATCGCAAATACCAACGAAATTCCCGCCACGAATTACCGCCAATTTTGAGAGCGATTGGCACGCGTGGGAGCGTTGTTGCACATACGTTCTGTCGCTTCCTATGGCTACTCAGTGCATAAGCTACCGCCAGTGTTGGACACTATGGGCAGACACAACAAGAAAGAGACCGAAGAGTTACTCCAAGCGGTTCGGCAAGCCGTGTATCATATTAGCCGAGGGAATCCCATTCCCAAGGGAAATGCCCTGCTGCATTCGCCAATTATAGCTCTACGTCTCAAGGAGACGCAAACGCCTGATACGGTCGATAACCGGCATGCTATTGTTGAAGAAGTTTTGCGCGAACTGGTAAATAAATATGGCGTTAAGCAGCCAGAAGGGAAGCGGGAACAAGATCTGCATAAGAAAATCTTTGACCTACTGTTTCATTTGCTTCAGGGCCAGCCAGACCGAATAAGCCTACCTCAACGGACATATGACCGTCTTCATTCTCAAGCAATCAAAATACTGGCGAAAGAGATTCAAGAAAATGAACAGCAAATATTACACAAGAACGAGGGAAGCAACCCAAAAGCACTTGAAGAAGCATGTAGACGGGCCGATGATGCCCTTAACAGACTAAAGCAATCTCGATCAGATATTGATTTCTTCATACTTGACGATATAGAAGAGGCAGCAACTGTTATAGAGAGTCTTGATTACCCAGAACGGGCTAAACCGTATTTTGAAACTATTCTGAATTATATCGAGAGAAAATCCACCAACAAGATCATCCTAAGCAGGAAAGCGCATATTGCGAATAAGCTCGCACACTGCTTAATGAATAGCGATGATGTATTGACAGCGCGGGCGCTTTTCGCAAATGTAGCTAATGTTGCCATCGAGGTCAGAGATTGGGAACTCTGGCTTCATGGTATACATATGCTAGGAGTGACAAGTAGGATGGCAGGAGAGTATCAGGCGGCACTTGACAGCTTTGACAAAGTCCTGGCAAATGTTACGAAGGGCAGTAATTATAAGCGTCGTATTGCGTGGACTCAGAGAGATAAAGTGGCTGTATTGATTGACATAGGAGATTTCAGAGACACACCACACTTGCTAAAAACCAGTCTGTCAATTAGAGAGGCTTTGGGAGAAGAACAAAGTTGTATGATGACGCTTGAAATTTGGGGACGGGCGTTGATTGCCCAGCAAGAGTACAGGCAGGCTGAGAATAAGTTGCATGAAGCATTATCCCTGGCTCGCTCATCTTCCTCAATGTTGTTTCGGACGATACTTTTTGTGACAATGGCACGGCTTTACTACAGATGGTAGGGGTTAGATGCAGCGACTCTGTATGCTAATGATGCCAAGACAATAGCATTTCAGCATGGGCTATGGCATCAACTGAAGATCTTGAGTAATATGCACTTGCAACGATAAACCGGCTGCTGTCCAACACCGTATTACCGTATTACCGTATTACCGTGTTACCGTGCTGCAACCGACCGCCTTCGGCGCGCGAGATCGGGCTTTTTGCTTTTGGGAACCTCTGCCAGTCCCAATGCTTGTGGCGTTGGCGAAGGCTGCAAGGTGGTGACCAAAGCGCAAGCCGTCGTTCAGCAACAACCATCAACACTATGCCCAATTCAACACTGCCTGGCATCTTCTCCAGACGAGTCGCTCTTTCTTGTGCTATCATGCGGCTAGAGTAGACGCACCTGGGAGGTAGATGATGGGAAAGCTATTGACAATCGGGCAACTCGACACGACTGTGACTGAGTGGATCGAGCAAGAGGCGCAGCGCACCGGTATGACCGTGGAAGATGTTGTTCGCAATCTCATCTACCGTGGACTCGAAGTGGAACGCCAGAAGGCTCGGCGGCAACGCTATCACGACCTGGATGCACTTGCTGGAACGTGGAGCGACGAAGAGGCAGATGAGTTCCGTAACGCCATCGCCGACCTGAACCAGACTGACCCGACCTTATGGCAGTGAGCGGCATTCTGCTTGATACAAACGCCTATGTAGCGTTCAAGCAAGGGCATCCGGACGCGGTGGAGATTGTCCAGCGCGCGTCCCGCCTTGCGCTCAGCAGTACGATGCTCGGCGAATTACTTGCTGGATTTGCGGTTGGTTCACGCGAAGCGAAAAACCGCGCGGAGCTCCAGCAGTTCCTGGAGTCCGAGCGTGTCCATATCCTGCTTGTTGATGATGGAACCGCTGTCTACTATGCGACCATCTATCGTCTCTTACGCACTAAAGGGCGTCCCATCCCGACCAACGATATGTGGATCGCTGCATCAGCGCTTCAGCACGGCTATGCCCTCTTCAGCTATGACGGTCACTTCGAGCACATCGATGGACTACTGGTCGGTGCGACACCAACAAACCTCTTGTTGCCATAACGCTGGAGAAGTCTCAATCATACACATCGAAGCGCCGCCGAACAAACCGCTGTATCTGATGCCGCTGCGCGTTGAGCAAGAACGGGCCGATTTTGAAGGCTGGATGCTGCTCGCCCGCTTTCCCGATTTATCGAGGCGGCGCATCTAAGCGGCAGGCCGTTAGCCTGTTTCGAGGGGCGTCGCCTTGAGCGTGCGTTTCTATCCGCCCAGCCAACCGCCCTGACTCCGATTGGACAGCACTGATGATGCAACGCTTCTTTTGCCTTGTGGTGTGCTGCTCTCTCCTGCTTACCGCCTGTGCGCCATCGCCCTCAACTGTCACTGAGATCGAAACCACGTCTGTGTCTGCCACTGTCATGCCCCTCTCGGACAGCGAAACTCCTGTGCAGGCGGCGCTCCCCGCCACCCCGGCAGGCCTCCCATCCTCAACTCCCGCCGCTCATTCCCTGTCCCCGGCGGTCTCGCCCCTCGTCCTTAACGAAGGCGGCGTCTTCTATGCTGACTCTTTCATGCTTGCGCCATTCGAGCAGGGCGGCTCGGTTGTTCTGCTCAACATGCAGACCTTCCTCCCCAATTCTGGGATGCAAAACGGCTGGAACGGCTGGATGTGGCACACCTCTCTGGAAGACCAGCAAGCCTGGGTCGATGATAGGGCGCGTTACTTCCAGGGCCGTCTGCCTGGCGGCAAGAGCCTGTATGAACAGAAAACGTACCCGCGCGGTCGGGAAGTCCACTTCGATCTGCGCCTGGATGCCGGAACGGAAACGGCTCAGGTCGGCTGGGCCAGTTATGCCTTCTACCTGCCGCTCAACATCTTTCAGGGACAGCGTTACCGTACTGACCAGGGTGAAGGTGTGTACCCCGCCGACGTGCACGGCGAAGGGCCGCTTGCCGAGCGTGTGAGCGAGTTGCAATTCCTGCCCGACGACCCTGCCCGCAATCTGATCCTGCGCGCCGACCACGCCATTAGCCTGTGGGATGGGCGACAGTGGGGCGGCAGGATGTATGTGGCGACCATCGAACTGCCGCTCGACGGCCAGACTCTGCATTTCACGCTCACCCCGCCGCCGGGCGATCCCGGTCCCAACCCGCCTGCTGTGCGTTACAGCCATATCGGCTATCTGCCCGAGGGTCTCAAGCAGGCCGTTCTGGAAGTGGACGACCGCGCTCCGTTGCCCGATCTCGCTGCCCGTCTGGAGCGCCGCACCGCCAGCGGTGCAGAAACCGCCCTGACCGGTGCATTCACCCCCGCCTTGCGGGATTTCTGGAAACAGTTTGCCGTGTTTGATTTCAGCACAGTTCAGGAGCGTGGCGAGTACCGCATTGTCTGGTCAGGCGGCGTCACCGACTGGTTTCCTATCGCTCCCGATATTTTCGCCGATCGCTGGCAGAACACGCTGGACTATTTCTTCCCCTTCCAGATGAGCCACGCCGAAGTGGATCTGGGAAATGGCCTCTCACACGGCGCGTCCACGCTGGACGATGCCGTGGCAGCCCCGCCCAATTTTGTCGGACCCGATGATTTTATCTCCTACGAGGCCGACGGCGCCTCCGGGTACGTTCCGCTGGACGTGGGCGGTTGGTTCGACGCTGGCGACTACGACCTGAATGTCTCGGCGCAGGCGTTTGTCGTCCACCAACTTGCCCTGGTCTGGGAAGAGTTTGCCCCGCCCCGCGATCGTCACAGTTTTGACCTCCCCAGACGCCGCCTGAATGCCAACCAGCCGAACGGCATCCCCGACCTGCTCGAACAAATCGAGTGGGGTACACGCTGGTTGCTCTCCATGCAAGCCGACGATGGGCGTGTCTTTGTGGGCGTGGTGGAACCGCCCGCAAAATATGGGACGTCTGTTTTGCCCGAAGCAATGACCGACGGCATTCCCAACACGGGCGACGAGCGTCTCCTGTTCCACGATTACCACAGTGACGTCAACCTGAAATTCGTGGTTGCGATGGCCGCCGCTTCACGCGTCCTGCGTGAGACGAACCCACAACTGGCGGAACAGTCCTGGCAGGCGGCTGTACGGGCGTGGACGCACTTCCAAACCCGCCCGGAGACTTACCGCCCGACCGTCTATTTCTACGGCTGGGAGGAGGGCCGCGAGCAGATGATTGCTGCGGCCGCCGCCGAACTGTACCTGACCCGCCCCGACCCGGCCTATCTGCAAACGCTGGCGGCATTCAGCGCCTATTTTGAGAACCTGCCGACCGAATGGCCTGCGCCAACCGTGACGCATCACTCTGGTTTCTGGTACGCCCCCCCTTTCCTGGCGCGGCTCTATCCCCAGCTACCGGCGGGAACGCTCAACGCCTCGATTCGCACCGCTCTTCAACGCGCGGCAGATAATCTGTGCGCCCGCTCCGCCCCGGCGCCATTCCCGTTTGTGTCGGACTGGCGTTATTCGGATTGGGGTATGAGCGGCGTCTATCTCAATGCCCTGAACGATGCCTACTGGCTGGAAAAAGTCGTGCCGGAGCGGATTCGGGTTGCCGATCTGCTCCCTGCCGCCTACTGGATATACGGTCTGCACCCGGTCAATGACTTCACCCTGGTCTTCGGCAGCGGCTTTCCCGAACCACGCTATCACTATCACGCGATTTTACATGTCCGCTTTCCGGGTGCGCCTGCCAGCATCCCCGGGGCGGTTGTGCCTGGAATTGCGAATTACACCCATGCCGGCGTTCTCTATTACCTTGACGAGCCGGGCATATACCGCAACAGCGAAGCCTGCATGTACGACGCCGCGTCGTTTCTGTTTACGATGCTGGCGCTGAACCGGTGACACGGAAGGACAACCAGGTGCAAAACGGGCGTCTTTCTTCGTGAGGTCTTGTATGCCACCAGACTTTGACCGAACTGGTTTTACCGCCCTTGTACGCACTGCCGCCGAACAAGCCTTGCGTGATCTCCAAAGGCAGATGGCGAACGAGCGACTGTACGCCTTTGGCCTGTATACCAATGGCCAGGGGACCTATGTCATTCCGACAGCCAATACGGAAGAGGCGCTTGCACGCACCGCGCATGCCGCAGCAGTCAGCGATGGTCTGCCATTCGAGTTGCACTGGCAATCCCTGCGCTGGTCGCCATGCGATTGGGAATATCATGAATTTGGCGGTGAGACCGATTTTACGGCTGTCCGAGATTTTCTGCAGAGCGGTTGGAGTGATGACCACGCCACCTTTCATTATGATGCCGGCGCGATCTATGCATGCTGCCTCGATGTGCTCACGCAGCTCCGGCGCGACGGGTGGTTTGATGCGATGCCGGGCAATCCACAGATTGTGCTGAACCTGTATATGGGCGATCAGTCAGATGAAGAACGGTTGCAATGGGCGTCGCTGCTCAACAGCCCGGAATGCTGTGAACAGTTGCAACGCGAATTTGAACAGGGCTGCCTGGCCTTTCGCCGGCTGACTGATATGACGCCACGCAAGGGCAGGCGAGATCAGACGCCAGGCCAATGAGAACACTCGCCTTGACGAACGACCCAATACGGCATCGCAACAGACCGTTCTGAACACCATGCGCGACGGCGCTGGCTTCGACAGGCTCAGCCAGCGCCAAGCGTTTCCTCGTGATCAGGCTGCACGCGCTGGGTGGGCAATGAATGGGGAGACGCCCAATGCGCAACGGCGCTGGCTTCGACAGGCTCAGCCAGCGCCATCCCAGACGCGGGCGTCCTACCTCCGCCCCGTCGTCTCGCGCCCCAGCAATCCGAGCAGCACGACATACGGCGTCCCCAGATTCTCTGGGTGGTACTCGAAACGCGCGCGCTCGAAGTGCTGCGTCAGGTAGGTCTTGCCATCGGTCGGATTGACTTCCATTAGCGGCGGCGAGAGCGGCAACCCGAAAAGCGCCAGGCTTTCCTCCAGGGTGTACCCCGGTCGTCCATCAAGGTTCAACCAGTTAGACGACCAGTACTGGCGGAACTCCGGTGCAATCGCCTGCCCGGTTTGCGGGAAGTAGAGCGGCGCGCGCGGGTCGCCTTTCGGAAAGTCGGACCAGGTGCGCCCGCTCGCCTCTAACCGTTCGGCGCCCAACCGTCCGAGCAGCACATCGTAGGGCGGCGCGTTCTGCGGGTGCAGTTCGAGCCGGTTGCGCTCGAACCATTGCGCCCGCACCGTCTTTCCCTCGATTACCATGTCTTCTTCAGGACCGATGGGAAACCCGAACACCGGCAGCCCGCCGTTTCGCTCCCAGTATTCGAGCAGCCGGCCACACACCGCAAAACCGGTCTCCGGGAACTGGCGGCACGGACCGGATGCTGGCTGCGGCGCCGGTTGCGATGGCGGCGGCG
>DAOTWI010000110.1:0-2179 GCA_034436075.1 Roseiflexus sp. | reverse complement strand
CGCGGCGTTCCGCCTGCGCAGCCCCGGCGGCGCCGACATCCCCGGCGATCTCCAGGTCACCGGCGAGACGCTGGTCTTCACCCCGTCGCAGCGGCTGGAGTTCGACACCCGCTACACTGTCGAGGTCGCTGCCAGCCTGACCGGCATTTCCGGCGGGCTTGGCATGGCGACTGATTTCCGCGCAACGTTCCAGACGGTTCCGCGACTGCGCATTCTCGAAACCGATCCGCGTGACGGTGAGACGAATGCGCGCCACGGCGGGTTGACGATCCGCTTCAATGCCCCGGTCGATCCGGCGACGGTGATGCCGAATATTGCGATCTCACCGCAACAGACGGACGTGTACACCTATTTCAATGAGTACGACAACACGTTTGTGGTCGGCTTCGACTCGCGTCCTTCGACCGAATATACAGTGACTATCGGACCGGACATCGCCGATCCGTATGGCAATCGCACCGGTCAGTCGCTGACAGTGCGCTTCCGTACCGCGCCGCTGGAACCGTGGGTCTACCCGCTGACTCCTGGTTTCATCACGACCTTCGACGCCAATCGCACGCCGCGCGTTGCCCTGATGGCAACCAATGTCAGTAACGCATCGCTGGCGCTCTACCGCCTGCCAGTCGAGGCGTTGCTGCGCCGTGAGATTCTGGGTCCGAATGGCGCGCCCCCTTCCGGCGCGACGCTCGTGCGCCGCTGGCGGGCGCAATTCAGCGTGCCCCCCAATGAACCAACGCCGGTGCGCATCGATCTGGTCGAAGGCGGCGGTCGCCTGGACCCTGGACTCTACCTGCTGCTGCTCGATCTTCCTTCCGGCTATCCCGAAGCGCGGGTGCTGGCGGTGTCGCCGCTGCACCTGACGCTGAAGGCGGCGGAACGCAATGCGCTGGTGTGGGCGAACGACCTGACGACCGGCGCGCCGGTGGCTGGTCTGGCGCTGGAGTTGTTCGACGAGCAGGGCGCATCGCTGGGAACAGTGACCACCGACGCGAATGGAGTGGCGCAGGCGACGTTCAACCGGACCGAGTACCGTGGGATGGTCGCAGTCGCCCGGCAACCGTTCGCTATCTTCAGCGCCGACTGGAGCAGCGGCGTCAGTCCGTGGGATTTCAATCTCCCGGCGTCGTTTGACCTGCCGGAAGTCACCGCATATGTCTACACCGACCGCCCGATCTATCGTCCGGGCCAGCGGGTGTGGTTCAAAGGCGCGGTACGCGCCGAGGACGATGTGCGCTATTCGCTCATTCAGGGGTTGACCACGGCGCAGATCACTGTCTATGACGCTGCTGGCGAAGCAGTCTTCCAGCAGGCGGTGAACCTGAACCCAAATGGCGCTTTTGACGGCGGGTTCATGCTGGCAGCGGGTGCGCCGACCGGTCAGTACGCGATCAATCTGGACGCTGGCGGTCGTATGTTCCGTTTCCCCTTCCAGGTCGCCGCGTACCGTCCGCCGGAGATCGAGGTGACGGCGACGCCGCGCGCTGCCGAGATCACACGCGGCACACCTGCCGATGTGACCGTGCGCGCCGGGTATTTCTTTGGCGCGCCAGCCGCAAACCTGCCGGTGCAGTGGAATGTGCTGGCTGAACCGTTCTCTCCGGCGCCCGATTGGGCAAGCCGGTATACTTTCGATGAGACTGGCGATCTGTGGATCTGCCGCTTCTGCTGGTGGATTCCCGCTCCGCCGCCGCAACCGATCCTCTCCGGCAGCGCCACAACCGATGCACAGGGGCAGGCAATCATCAGCCTGCCGGGTGAATTGCGCGATACGGAAGGAAATGTCATCACCCGCAGCGTGCGCCTGACGGTCGAGGCGACGGTCACCGGGCGCGACAACCAGGCAATCAGCGGGCGCACGAACGTCGTTGTGCATGCCAGCGACCTGTACATCGGGCTGGCGCCGCGCACCTATGTGGGCAGGGCAGGCGCGGTGCAGCAGATCGACCTGGTGACGATCGACCCGCGCGGCAATCGCCTGGCGAACCGCACGATCGAGATCGAACTGGTGCGCACCACCTGGGAAAACCGGTTCGTGCAGGACGACGCGGGCGGGCGCTGGGAGTCGCGTGAGGTGCGCGAGCCAGCCGGCACGCAGACGGTCACGACTGACGCGAATGGCGAGGCAGTGGTCTCGTTCACTCCCGCCAAAGGCGGCGCCTACCTGGCGCTGGCGCGCGCG
>DAOTWI010000109.1:0-15251 GCA_034436075.1 Roseiflexus sp. | reverse complement strand
GCAACCCGCGCGCGGCGCGCGCCGATCGGACCCGGATCGACCTCAAACTCCGGCATCGGGATACTGTCTGTCGTCTGAATAACCGGCGCTGCTGCGCTATCGGCGCTCTGAACCGCCGCGGTCGCAATACCGTCCGAACCCGGAGTCGCTGGCGCAGGGGCGCCGTCAGCATTCGGAGTTGCTTGCACAGACGGTTGATGAGCGGCTTCAGCCGCAGGCGGATGGATGGATGGCGCTTCGTCAACCGTCACATCAGGCAGTTCGATCTTCGAGACGCTTGCCGCTTCCTGCGCCGACTGTTCGATCAGTTTTCCGGCGTCTGCCAGGTCGGAGCGCACATTCTGCAAGTCCTGGCGAACGCTTTCGACCTCGCGCGTCAGTTCGGCGCGGATCGCCTGCAATTCATTCTCAAGTTCGGCGCGCGCGCGCAGCACCAGTGCAGCATCAGGCGAACGCTGAATCCAGTTGCGCACCTGCACAACGAAGCGTCCCGCCTGACGCGCAAACTCAGGCAGACGCTCCGGACCAAAGATCAGCAGCATGATCACCAGGATCAGCAGGATTTCGCCTGGACCGACTCCTAACAGTTCCATCGCCTGGTTTCCTGCCTTTTGCGCCGTCTCAGACACACAAGCGCGCCACAGCCAACCGCCGGCTTCCAGACCAGACCATTCGGCTGGACGGGGGGCGGCCCGCTGTGGCGCGACTCACAGCCATCACTCCTCAGGCCGCCTGCAACTTTTGCTCGATATAGTTCAGCGCGTCCTGCACCGTAATGATTTTCTCGGCATCCTCGTCGGGAATCTCGACGCCGAACGCCTCCTCGAGTTCCATGATCATCTCGACCAGATCGAGCGAGTCGGCATTGAGATCTTCGGTGAACCGTGCAGTCGGCACGATCTTGCTTTCGTCGACTCCGAGTTGCTCTGCAACGATCTGCTTGAGCCGAGCCTCCATTTCGGGCGAGGGCATGCATGTACTCCTTTCGACAGCCTTGATGAGCGAATGCTTGATGAACGCGAGCTACCCTTTGCGCCGCTCGCAATAGCGACTGACAACCGTGCCGAGAACGCCATTGACAAAGCGGCTCGAATTATCGCTGCCGTACTGCTTGGCAAGCTCGACCGCTTCGTTGATGATCGCCTTCAGCGGCGTTTTTTCCTCTTCGTCGATCAGCGCCTCGAAGAGGGCAATCCGCAGAATAGCCTTGTCGACTCCCGGCATCTGGTTGACGGGCCAGTTCGGTGCAGCCTCTTCGATGATTCGGTCGAGATACGACGCATGTTCCCACGCGCCGAAGACCAGCCGCCGCAGAAAACGCTCGCCTTCTGGCGGCAGGCGTTCTTCCTCGAGGCGCCGCGCCACCACCTGATCCGGCGGATGGTCGGTCGCGTCGAGTTCAAACAAAATCTGGAGCGCGATAATACGCACTCGGTGACGCAGACTAGCCATGGTCGCGCGTCTTTTCTACCGCTACGACATCCGCAACCGAGACATCGACGGCGGCAACGTCCACACCAGCAAGTTCACGCAGCGCCATCGCAACCGCTGCCTGAGCTGTCGCCGCAACCTGCGCCAGGCGCGCGCCCTGCGCCGCGACGATAGCGCAGGACACATACACCCCTGTCGCACCGAGTGCGACTGCCGCTCCAGGACTGGCGAATAATGACGTTTCTCCCTGAGCGGGTGGGACATCCGCCAGGCGAACAACGCCAGGCGTTTCGCGGAGAGCGGCGCGCACCAGTGCAAGCAAGACAGGCGCAGCGACCGTTATGTGCCCCAGCGATTGCGACACAATGCGTGACCCTCCAGACGCTCGCGTTTCGACGCGGTATTCTACTGTTTTTCACGTTCAGCGTCAAGGCGCTAGCTCATCACCATGCCGCCATCAACCGTCAGAGTCTGGCCAGTGATATACGCAGCCGCATCGGACGCCAGGAAGCAGACGAGGTTGGCGACATCCTGCGATGTACCGAGGCGTCCGAGCGGAATCGCTTCCAGAATGGCGGCGCGCACCTGATCGCCAAGCCCGGCGGTCAACTCGGTTTCGATATAACCCGGCGCTACTGCATTGACCGTAATGGTGCGCGACGCCATTTCGCGTGCAACGGCTCGAGTGAAGCCGATGATTCCGGCTTTTGCGGCGGCGTAGTTGCTCTGCCCGGCATTGCCGATCAGCCCCACCACCGACGTAATGTTGATGATACGTCCGCTGCGCGCCTTCGTCATAGGCCGCAACACAGCCTTTGTGCACAGGTAGACCCCGCGCAGGTTGGTGTCGATGACGGCATCGAAGTCGTCTTCTTTCATGCGCAGCAGCAACGTATCACGGGTGATGCCGGCATTGTTCACCAGAATATCGACGGTTCCATACCGCTCGATCACGGTCTTGAACAATCGCTCGACATCCGCTGCAACGCTCACATCCGCCTGCATGCTGATCGCAGCGCCATCGGCGGCGGTGATCGCAGCGACCGTCTCTTCGGCTGCGGCGGCATTCCGCTGATAATTGACGACAACCGTTGCTCCGGCGGCTGCCAGAGTCGTTGAAATCGCCCGTCCAATCCCGCGCGATCCGCCAGTGACGACGGCGATTTTGTCTTTGAGCGATATCTGCATGGCCATCCTTCGGTCAGCCTGTCACTTCTCGGCTATCTGATACAGCGTGGCGCCGTCGATCAGCGCCACGGGCCGGTCTTTCGCCGCCTTGATCGCACCAGGGGTAAACTCTGTCGAGGTGATGACCACGCCTTTGGTGCATCCCTCGCGCTTCATCTCCTGCAACAGGCTCTCGATGACGCCGGGGGCGACTTTGTCGGCGACCGACAGGCGCAGATGCCACGGTTCGTCCTTGTATTCGAGCCAGATATCGAGATACTTATCTTTGTGCAGGAAGCGGTAATCCTTGAAGGTGAATCCTTGCTTCTTGAACAGGTTATTGACGTAATAGCCAAGTTGCGGCAGCGACAGTCCACGGATATCGTCCGGTTCGCGGATGGCGCCGGGGCGCTCGAGCGCGCCGCCGCGCTGCTTGATCTCTTCGCGTAGCGCGCGATTGCGCTCTTCTATCCGCCCGGCAGTGCTGGCGCCAAAGGTGCAAAAGACGATCAACGAAAACCCGAAGAAGCCGCTGAGCACCATCCAGGCATCCCATGGCGGCGTGCCGGGTTCGACCATGCCCGCGCCGCTCACGCCGAATTGCGTCTGGAAGATAAAATACCACAGCATGCCAGCGGCTACGACCGATGCGAGCGTGCCGGTCAGAAATCCGTGCAATGCGTAGTGACCGGGCACGTTGCGCGCCAGCAGCAACCCGACGCCGACCGGCACAATGCCCGCCATAAACCCGGCGATGCCGCCAGCCGTCAGCGACAGCGGCATCAGCAGACCGCCAGCGACCGCGTACAGCAGCACGATAATCCAGCGAATCTCACGCAATCCTGTGCTTATCTCGCCAAAAAAGCGCGCAACCGGATTTGAGCGGCGCTCTTCTTGCGGTGTCGTCTGTGGTTGATCGGACACGTCGATGCTCATCTATTGTTTCTCTTTCAGCGCCCCTGCTCCAGCAGTTCGTCGACCGCCTCGCGCAACTTGCCGATATCAGCAAATGAACGATACACCGAGGCGAATCGGATGTAGGCGACATCGTCAATGGTGCGCAGCCGCCGCATGACCATATCGCCGATGAGCGATGAGGGAACCTCTGGCTCGTCGAGCGCCATCAATTCCGCTTCGATGTCGTTCGCCAGCGATTCGAGCGCCTGTGCCGGAACGGGGCGGCGGTAGCACGCGGTGCGCACGCCGCGCATCAATTTTTCCCGATCATACGGCTCCCGCTCGCCATTCTTCTTGACGACAGTGATACTGACGGTCTCGACCCGCTCGTAGGTGGTGAAGCGCCGCCCGCATGCCTCACACTTGCGTCGCCGGCGGATCGTTTCGCCATTGTGGAGTTTGCGGGTGTCGATCACGTCGCTGTCGGGATGCTGGCAATAGGGGCACCGCATCGATCTCGTCCCTTGTGTTGCGCTCGTTTCCTTCGACGAGGCATTATAGCATAGAAAAGGCAAGAGGGACGAGGCAAGAGGGACGAGGCAAGAGGGACGAGGCGAGAAGCGAGGGGCGAGAGGCGAGAAGCGAGGGGCGAGAGGCGAGAGGCGAGAGGCGTGGGGCACGAGGCGCGAGGGACGAGGCGCGAGGTGCGAGGTGCGAGAGGGACGAGGTGGAAGGTGGAAGGTGGAAGGTGGTATCGCCCCTTCGTGCCGTTCGTGATCTTGGTGGAGCGCAGGGGCGCGAGGGGCGAGGCGTGGGGCACGAGGCGCGAGGGACGAGGCGCGAGGGACGAGGGGCGAGGTGACAGAAGGGGCGGATGGCATACAGGACAAACAGACCTTGCTGTTCATCGTATCTGTTTGTCAGATCACGCGGTTTATAGAGAAAATCGCAGAGAACACTGTTATGGGACAAGAAGGATTTCGCTCATTACTTGTATGGCAACGCTCTCGAGATCTAGCGATCGAGTTATATCGCCTATTCCCGCACCAGCATCGGCGCCCTGCCAACGGCTTGATCGAACAAATCCATCGCTCTGCTGTTAGTGTTCCAAGCAATATCGCCGAAGGAGACGAACGCCAGACCGACCGTGAAGCAGTACGGTATTTTTATATCGCTAAGGGTTCGCTCGCCGAACTGCGAACACAACTTGATATTGCGTATCATGCTGATCTGCTTGCGGACGATCAATGGGCACACCTTGACAAAGAATGCGAAGAGATCGGGAAGATGCTGGGTGGTCTCATCAAAGCACGAAAAAGCTAGGTCTGTCGCAGGTCTCACACCTCACGCCCCCCGCCGCTTGCCCCCCCGTCGCTTGCCCCTCTCGCCTCGTCCCTCTTGCCTCGTGCCCCACGCCTCGTCCCTCGTCCCTCGTCCCTCTTGCCTCTCGTCTCTTGCCTCGTCCCTCGTCCCTCTTGCCTCGTCCCTCGTCCCTCTTGCCTCGTGCCCCACGCCTCTCGCCTCTTGCCTCGTCCCTCGTCCCTCTTGCCTCTCGCCTCTCGCCTCTTGTCGATCACCTCTCCCCTCTCGCCTCTCGCCTCTCGCCTCTCGCCTCTTGCCTCTCCCCTCTCAAATACTTCACCCAGCACAGCAGCAAATACGCAG
This sequence comes from Roseiflexus sp., assembly GCA_034436075.1. Lineage (GTDB taxonomy): Bacteria > Chloroflexota > Chloroflexia > Chloroflexales > Roseiflexaceae > Roseiflexus. The sequence continues at coordinate 10,091 of DAOTWI010000109.1, read as the reverse complement.
CGGCGGTATTGCGCCCGACGCCGGAAGGTTGCTCGCCGGCGCCGCCGTAGATGCGCAACGTGCTGACGATCAGCCGTCCTTCGCCCCACGCAACCTCGGCGGCATAGTCGTGCACATGCGCTGTGCGCGTGTCGATGCGTCGCAGCAGCGGGCGTGTCAGGGCGCCCAGCGGCTGGGTGTCGAGTGCGCAATCAGCGGCGCAGCCGAAGAATTGGAGCCCTGCCCACCCATCATGCGGAAAATCGCCCCACGCCGGGTGCGGCTCGCAGACCCGCAATGCTTCACGCCAGAATGGCATCGCTGCCGTGGCAATCGGTCCCGGCGGACCGTCGCCGTCCTGCAGCAGGACAACGCGCCCGCCCCCGCGGGTATATGTTGACAAGGCGCGTGTCCAGGCGCTGGCCACAACAACAAACGGCGCTGCGCGCAGATCGACCTGCGCTCCTGCATCGCCCCGCAGATCGGTGTGCGTCACCTCGACCGCCTGCGGCGCCAGCCGGGTAAAATCGCGCAGGCGCCCCAGCGGATCGTAGAGCGCCACATGGGGTATGCTTGCCCATGGGTTTGCCGGGAAGACCCAGAGGGACCACGTATTCTCGGTCTTCTGCGTCCCCACACTGAGCGTCACGCGCAGTGTGGCGCGCAGCGGCGAACTGACATCCGGCGCCGTGAATTCCGCCACGCCAATTTCGCGCACCTCGCCAGGCAGGACGTCGCGGTCGGTCATGATCTCGCCAGATGCAAACGGCGCTTCTTCATCGAAGGCGACGCTCCACGCAGCGTGCGCCGGTCCTCCGTGCGATCCGTAGTGCGACACAATCACATGGGGGCGGACGAGCATCCCGGCGTTGTAACTCCAGACATCCCAGAATGTGGTGCGGTCGCCGCCGCGCACCCAGTCGCGCCGCCGATCCCATCCGATGAGCGCGACCAGATCGGTGTTGAAGCGCCGGAACTCGGCGGGGTCGTACTTGAGAGCGCCGCTTGCATCCCACATGCCGGCGCTGGTGATCGGTGTGTCTGCCTCGCCGGTGATGACATAGCCCGATACCTCACGGTAGGCGCGGGTTGTCTCGATAGTCCATTTGCGGTGAAGCAAACCATGCGCATACGAGAACGCTTCGAGTTCGGCGCTGCGTTCCCATAGCCCCTGTGCGCGCAGCCGCTCCTCGAGAAGGGGGGCTTCGTTCGTCCAGCGTGCGCCGGTCGGATTGGCGGCGGGATCGGCGCTCAACCACCAAGGGCGCGAACCGTCTGCAAGGCGGTAGCGCCGCAGATCACGAAATGTGTCGTAGTCGCAGTATTCGCCGAACAACCAGGGTTGCGCCGGGCGCCAGCGCGGTGAGAAGGAGTCGAGGAGACCGCGGAAGAAGTGCAGGTCAGCGTAGAAGTGGTAATCGTAGTACTGCGCGAACTCGTTGAGCAGTCCGCCGTAGGCTTCGCCGGAGCCGCTGTTGTCGCGCACCAGGGCGTCGCCGCACATGCTGCGCGCCATCGCGTACAGTGAGCCAAGGATGTCGGCGCCGACGTCCTTCCCCAGTTCGCACCCCAGGCTGTAGATAACGACCGACGGATGCCGCCGCGCTATGCGCACGAGGCGCTCATATTCGACCAGCGTCTGATGGCGAAAATGGTCGGTGACGCGCGGCAGCCACATCGGCAGTTCGATCCACAGCAGCATGCCCATCTCGTCTGCCAGGTCGAAGTAATAGTGGGGCGGGAACCACAGGCAACACTTGACGCCATTGTACCCCAGGCGTTTCAGGCGCTCGAAATCGGCGCGCACGCGCTCAGGTCCCGGATTGGGCGTGAAGGTTTCCCAGCGCCATCCCCACGAGAGGATCATGCGCGGGTAGATTGGTGCGCCGTTGAGCCGCAGCGTTGCGCCATCCGCTTCAAAGGAACGCAACCCGAAGCGCAGTTCGACTCGATCATCCTGGCCAGCGCGCAGCACCGCGCGGTAGAGCGCCGGATCGGACGGCGACCACGGGCGCGGATCGGGGGTTGGACCGTCCATGTGCAGCCGGTAGCGAATGCCGCTGGCGGTTTCCACCCGCACTGCGTCTTCTTCGGCAGACAGGATAAAACTGCCGTCTGGACGGTAGAGTTCGAGGGTCACGCGCGCCGGGCCGTCAAGCTCCGCCTCGACGAAGACGTGTCCATCGGGCGCGCCATGCACCCAGGCATCGAGAAACCGGGTTGCGCCGCTGGCGATCAGCGCGACCTCCTGCCAGATCCCGCCATGGCTATGCCCCCAGACATACGGAAGAAATCCGGCGAGCGTTTCGCGCAGCGGGAAGCGTCCCGGCAGCGATGGAGAATCAGGTCCGTCGATCAGGCTTGCCGGTTTCTCAACCCGCACCAGCAGGGTGACCTGCTCACCCGGCGCTGCGGCATCGCCGATGTCGAGATCGAACGCATCCCACATGCCGGTATGGGCGCCGATGCTCTGCATGTCGCCCGAATCCCGCGCGATGAACGCTTCACAGTGATAACTGACCGCGCCGAAGCGGAGAAAGAGGCGTCGTCCTTCCAGTTCGCGCGGAACAACGAACGAGGTGCGATACCACGCCGGACCGGCGCAATCCTTTGGGAAACCGGCGTCTTCCCAGCAGCCGGGAACCGCAATCAGGCGCCAGTCGGATTGATCGTCGAAACGAAACTCCCAGGGACCAGGGAGCGGCATGTGATAGGAAAGCATTGGAACCTCGTATCACAGAACAAGAGACGCGCCGGTCGATACCTGAGACGTATTGTACACGAGAACCTGCGCGTACTGTGCGCCATTCTCTGCGCCGCTATGAACGCAGCGTCGCTATCTGGCGCTGAATGAACGCCTGAAGTTCCGCCACAGTTGCGCCTTCGAACGACGGAACAGATGCATCGGGTGGAAGCGTCGCCAGGGCGCGCAGCAGCCGTTGGTAGACGCGGCGGGCATCGTCGCAATGACCGGTGCGGTGCAGGACCCCTGCCATTGCCAGGGAGGCGAGGTGGAGGGTGTGATCGAGGTAGAGTGCGCGTCGATACGCGGCAAGCGCTTCGTCGAGACGCCCCTGTTGCTCCAGGATTTGCCCGGTGAGCAGGTGCGCTCCGGCGTGCAGCGGTTGCTGTTCAGTGATCGTTGTACACAGGCGCAGCGCCGCCTCAAGATCACCAGAGTTGGCGGCCTGGCGCGCCGCTGCGTAGTGATCAGGCGTATCGTCGCTGGCAACCGTCTCGACATCTGTTCCATTGGCGGGTTCGGCTGGCGCCATTGTGGGAAGATTCGGCAGCAGCAGCGTGGGTGCGAGGGCGTGTGCAGCCGGATCGTTGGGGTGCGCCCCGCGGTGTTCCCACGGTCCCGCTGTCACCGACGGGAGCGTAATAGCGGCAGGGATTGGATCGCGGCGCCGTCCCTGGCGCGCCGGCGCCGCGAGCAGCGGCGGCGTGTCATCGAAGAGCGGCGCGTTCAACGGTTTGCGGTAGATGACCGTTCCCGGAAAATTGACGACCTCGAAGCCGGCAAAGAAGTCGGAGCGCGCTTCGGCATGCCCGACAATCAACCAGCCGCCAGGAGTGAGAGCGCGGTACAGGCGACGCACTACGCTGCGGATCGTGTCGTCGTCGAAATAGATCAGCACATTCCGGCAGAGAATGACGTCCTGCATGGTTGTGCCGTTCATCACCGCCGGGTACTCGTCGGTGACGAGGTTCAGGCGGGCAAACAACACCTGGCGGCGAAGGTCGGCGCGAATCCGCCAGCGCGCGCTTTCGATGCGCTCGAAGCAGCGATCACGCACCGAGGGGTCTGTTTCACGGAACGACCAGGCGCTGTAGATGCCAGCGCGCGCTCGTTCCAGAAATGTGGTATTGATGTCGGTTGCCAGAATGGTGATCTGCCAGGACTCGGCGTCGGGAAGCATGTCACGGAGCAGAATTGCCAGCGAGTACGGTTCTTCGCCGGTGGCGCAACCGGCGCTCCAGAAACGCAATGACCGGATCGCAGCGCGTCGGGCGATCAGGTCGGGAAGAATGCCATCCCGCAGTGCGGTGAACTGCGCCGCATTGCGAAAGAAATACGTTTCGCCGACAGTCGCGCTTTCGATGACGGTGTGCAGCACCTGTTCATCGACGCTGGCAGCGGCGTAGAGCGCCTCGAGCGAGGCGTACCCGGCGGCTGGCAGGATCATGGTCAGCATGTGGTGCAGATCAGCGCGCCGGTGGTCAGGGAAGTAAATTCCGCTGCGGGTCGCCAGCAGGTCGCGGAATCGGCGGAAAAGATCGTCGCTGAACGGCGTCGTCATACGGTCACCAGCGCCAGGATATGCTGTGCAATCTGATCGAGCGCCGCAACATGCACAACGGCGCCGGCTTCAACGGCGCTGCGCGGCATGCCGTACACCACGCAACTGGCTTCGTCCTGTGCAATCGTCACTGCGCCGCGTTCGCGGAGTTCCCGCAGACCGCGCGCGCCGTCATCGCCCATACCTGTGAGAATAACGCCAATCGCATGGGCGCCGTATGCCCTCGCCACCGATTGAAACAGCAGATCGGCTGAAGGACAATACCGATCATCGGCATGCGCCGGACGCAGGGCGATCAGTCCGCGTCTCCCTGCAAGCAGGTGAAAGCCGTCCGGCGGCAGATACACGTGTCCAGGCGCGAGGCGTTCGCCGTGGATGGCAATCCGAATTGGCAGAGAGGTGGTTCGTTGTAACCAGTCCTGGAGCGCTGGCGTAAAATCGCGCGCAATGTGCTGCACCAGCAGCACCGGCAGCGGAAAGTGCCTCCCCAGCCCGCTGAGCGTTGTCTGGACTGCCGCCGGTCCACCGGTTGATGCTGCAATCGCCACCACCTGAACGCCTCCAGCCGGCAGCGCGGACAACGTCGGATTCACCGGGTCTGGCAGCGCTGGCGGATGCACACGCGGCGCGAAGCGGGTGACGACTCGCACCCCAGCCATGATCCGCAGCGTCTTCAGAAATGTCTCGCTATCGGCAGGGTCGGTATGATGCCCGCCCGGCTTACGAATGACGGTCAGCGCACCGGCTGCCAGCGCATCAATCGACTTCTTCTCGCTCGCGCTGGCGCTGATCAGCACAATCGGGGTCGGGCAGCGGCGCATAATTTCGCGCGTCGCTTCGTAGCCGTCCATTACCGGCAGATGGATGTCCATGGCAATAATGTCCGGTCGCAGACGCAGCGTTTCCTGCACTGCCTGCCGTCCGTTGTTGGCAACACCGACAACGACGAATGCGCCGCTTGCGGTGAGCAGCCGAACCAGCAACTCGCGCTGACTGAACGAGTCTTCGACCACCAGCACGCGAATCGGTGACGCTGCACTGCTCACACGACCATCCTTCGCAGTTCAGCAACGTCGAAGACTGGACAGGAACGCCGATCCAGCGAGACGACGCCGGAAAAGCATCTGCCGGCATACGGGGTGTCCAGCGTGTGGATGCTGGCGAACGAGAGGTGCGCCAGTCCATACACGTCATCGACGAGCAACCCCAGCACCGGGATGTCGGCGGCGTCTGCGCCGACATTGACGATAATAATCCGCTGGTTCAGATCATAGTGCGGCGTCTCGCCGACCAGGCGCCGCCCGTCGATCACCGGCAGGTGGCGACCGCTGAGATTGAGCAGCCCGCAGACCTCTGGTTTGCTATCGGGCAGAATCGTCAGCGCTGGCAGACGCACGATGCGCAGGGTCGCTTCGAGCGGCAGCGCATAATCCTGAACGCCGATGCGACAGATGACCAGCGTTTGTATGGCGGTCGGAGCGAATAATGCATGGTTCATTGTCATATGTTACATGTGGAAACGCATAATCAACTGCCGTGATTGCTGCTGCACCGTCAGCACGGAACTCGTTGCCAGTTCCTGCATCCCGCGTTTGAGCTGCATAAGATATTCTGTATCGCGTTGCAGGGTGTCGGCGCAGCATATCACCTCAATCTCGTAGCGTCCCTGGTGATGGGGGATCATCCGAAACAGAAACTCGGCGTTCCAGTGGCGTTCGAGCGCCGCGCGCGCCACTTCGCTGACGATCGCCGTCATGCGCGCCTGCGATGTCAGGCAGAAACCGGCCTGACGCGCCATCTGTCGCACATGCTGGCGCACGAGCACGACATCATAGCCAGAGGCGACGTGAACGCGGCGGACATCTGAGAGTGTTGAATAGACCATATCGCCCTCACGTTTGCTGCAACACGCCGAGGGCGCGCAGCGACTCAAGCAGATTCTGTTCGGCAAACTCGTCTTTCGGAATGTAATCATCAGCGCCGGATTCGAGACCGGTCTGCGTGCTGCGCGCATCATCACGATGCGTCAGCATAATGACCGGAACCGCGGCGGTATCGCGTTCCTGTTTCAAATGCTGGCAGAGCGTATATCCATCCATGCCGGGCAGATCGACGTCGAGCACAATCGCATCCGGGAGGCGCACGCGCGCGCGTTCCAGACCTTCGATGCCATCGTGCGCCACATCGACGTGTGCGCCGCAGCGTTGCAGTTCGAGTCGAAAGCGCAACGCCTGCGTTCGACTGTCTTCCACGAGCAGAACATACGGCGTCATTCTCTGTTCCTCCTCAAATCAGGCGAGCGATGGTGTCGAGCAGGGTCTGCTGATCGAAGGCGCGCTTGACAATGTAGGCGTCGGCGCCGGCGGCCACCCCGCGTTCACGATGCTCTGGCGCGTCGAGCGATGTCACCAGCACCACCGGCAGATGTTTGAAATGGTCGCTCGTGCGCAGTTTCTCGGTCAACTCGAATCCATTCAGGCGCGGCATATCGACGTCGCTGATCACCAGGTCACACCCGCCATTCGCCGCCAGGCGCTGCACCAGGTCCAGCGCCTCCACGCCGTCGGTCGCCAGATGCACCTGATACCCTGCTGCTTCGAGAATATTCTTCTCCAGCATTCGGGTTGTCAGCGAGTCGTCGACAACGACGATTTGCGGCGCGCGCTGCGGCGCGTTCGTCTCTGGCTGGAGCGTCACAACTGCGCGCTGTGATCCAGACGCTGCGCGCACAATGTCCACGGTATCCAGAATCGGCGCCACGGTTCCGTCGGGCAGGATCGCGGCGGCGGCGACAAACTGCACGCGCTTCAACGGGAATGGCAGCCGATGGACGACCAGTTCCTGTTCTCCTGCGATGGCGTCAACAATGCACGCCATCAGGCGCTCCGCGCCGCTGCCTAGCAGTAGCGCCTGCCGCCGCGCCACGCCATCGGTGAACAGCGCCGTCCCGCCGCTGGCGCCGAGCAGGTGCGCCAGATGCACCAGCATCACCGGTCGGTCATCGACTAAAACAACGGTTCGCCCTTCCAGCATGCGCACATCATCCGGCGTGATCGAAATAATGCGCTGGATCGACTCGAGCGGTATGGCGCAGGTCTGGCTGCCCAACCGGATCAGCAAGCCATGCGAACTGGTCAGTGAGACAGGCAGGTTCAGGACAAACCGGCATCCCTGACCAGGCATGCTCTGCACCTGAATGCGCCCCTGCATGCGCTCAACGTGCGAATGGACAATATCGAGCCCCACGCCGCGTCCCGAGAGATGGCTAACGCTGGCGCGGGTCGAGAAGCCTGGCAGAAAAATCAGATGATGCATCTCTGCTGAACTCATGCGCTCCAGATCGGTCGCGGTCAGCAACCCCAGTTCCAGAGCGCGACGGCGAATCGCGGCATCGTCCAGCCCGGCGCCATCATCCGCCACCTCAATCGTCAGCCAGTCGCCTTCGACCGTCGCGGTCAGGCGCACCTGTCCGCGTTCCGGCTTGCCGAGGCGCTGGCGCGTTTCCGGGTCTTCGATCCCGTGATCGATCGCATTGCGCAGCAGATGGGTCAACACATCGCGCAGCACGTCAAGCACCTGTCGATCAGCTTCGGCATCGCCATTATCGAGCAGCAGATCGACGGGCTTGCCGGCGCTGCGGCTAACCTCGCGCGCCACCAGGCGCAACGACTGAAAGATGGTGTGCAGCGGCAGCATGCGGGTGCGCCGGATCTGCGTGTGCAGGCGATCGGTCACCGCGTTGAGCATGGCATGGTCGGCGTTCAGGTCGCGCACGAAGGCCATCATGCGCTGCTCGATGTCGTCGATCAGATCGGCGGCCTGCATCAGCGCATCGGTCAGCGTGTGCGGTTCTCGTCCATTGGGCGCCGCAGCGGTTGTGCGCAGATCGAGCGGCACATCAATATGATGCACCGTCGGATGCAATCCGTTGTTCTGCGCCTGAGAACGAATCGCAAGCGGGCGCACCTGCCGCCAGAGCCGCTTCCAGCGCGCCGACATGCTGGCGATCTCCTGCGCCTGCCGCAAGCGATCACGAATGCGCATGGTTCCGGTCATCAGTTCGCCGACGTCGTTGAGCAGCGTGTCGAGCACATCGATTGCCAGCCGCACGGTGGTCATTTCCCCGCTGCCAGACGGCGACGCGCTATCGCCGGTTGCGCTGCGCTGCACCCCTGGCAGCGGGGGCGCGGTTGATGCCTCTGTGGAATGGGCGGCGTTGCCCTCTGGCGGCGCACCGCTCGCTGGTGAGAGCGCAGCGCGCAACTGCTGCACCGTCGTCTCCACAAGCGTTTCATCGGCTGGTTGACGGGCAAGCGCCTGATCGACCAGCTGCCCGATGACCTCCAGCGCCGCATAGATCGGATCGCAGAATGCAGGCGTGATGTGCGCCTGCTGCTGGCGCAACGCAGCGAACAGGTCTTCCATTGCGTGGGCAATCCGCTCAATGCCGGGCAATCCGGCGGCGCGGGCGCCTCCTTTCAGGCTATGCGCCGCGCGGAAGAGCCGGTCGATCAGATCGCGAGCGTCGGAATGATCGGGATGCTGCTCCAGTTCGAGCAGCAACGCTGCGATGACCGTGCGATGCTCCGCCTGTTCTTCGCAAAACGCGGCGAACACCTGCGCCATGATGTCGTCGTCAGTCTCCATCATCGCCGCACCTGCCTGCTACAGCCGATACCGGGCAATCGTCTTTTGCAGCGACTGCGCAAGGGTGTGCAGGTCCTGCGCTGCACGCTCCGCCTGCCGGGTGCTCGCCAGCGCCTGGGTCGTCGCCTGCTGGATCGACGTCATCGCCTGGGCGATCTGATCCATACCCGCCGTTTGTTGTTGCGCAGCGGCAGCCATCTGCACATTCGCCTGCGCGCCGCCTTCAACTTCGCTGGACATCTGGTGGATCACCTGCCCGGCGCGGGTTGCCAGCGTCACGCCCTGCTCAACCCCCTTCGACCCTTCTTCCGTGACCATCACTGCGGCATTGGTAGCGCGCTGAATCTCGCTCAGAATCTCGCGCACCTGGACGGTCGCGGCTTTCGAGCGTTCCGCCAGATCGCGCACGTGCTGGGCGACGACGGCGAAACTCTTGCCCTGCTCGCCGGCGCGAGCGGCTTCGATAGCGGCGTTCAGCGCCAGCAGATTGGACTGATCGGCCAGTTCGGCAACCGTCGTGGTAATCGCGCCGATGGCCTGCGTCTGTTCCGCCAGCGAGAGGATCGTCTGCGCAATGCTCTCGACGCGCCCACGAATCTGTCCCATCCCGTTAATCGTCTCTTCTACCGCTTTAGCGCCCTGCCGCGCCATCTGGAGCGCCGTCTGGCTGTCCTGCGCCACCTGCGCCGCCTGGCGCGCCGTCTGAAGCGCGATCGCCTTGACCTCTTCGATAGTTGTTGAAGTCTGTGTAATCGCAGCCGATTGTTCCGTCGCCGATGCCGCCTGTTGCGTCGTAGCAGCGAGGATTTCGGCGGCTGCCGAGGCGATGGCGGCGTTCGCCTGCTGAATCTGGTGCGTCATCGCGTGCAGACTGGCGACCATGGCGTTCAATCCTTCGCCCAGTTGACCGAGCGCCCCATTCTGGCGCACATTCAGACGTTGCGCGAGATCGCCTTCGGCAATGCGCCGGGTAAACGCCAGGTACTCGGCGACCGTTTCTTCCAGCGCGCGGCGGCTCTCGATCTCTGCCTGGCGCAGTTTCGCCTCGGCTTCGCGCGCCTCGGCTTCTGCCGCGCGGCTGGCGCGCAGGCTGGCGACCATCTGGTTGTACGCATCGGCGAGCGTGCCAATCTCATCGCCCGATGCCACCTCGACATTGCG
>DAOTWI010000108.1:0-3429 GCA_034436075.1 Roseiflexus sp. | reverse complement strand
CTCAGTTCTCAGTTCTCAGTTCTCAGTTCTCAGTTCTCAGTTCTCAGTTCTCAGTTCTCGGTTCTCAGTTCTCAGTTCTCTCAGATTCCCGCCAGTTCCCGAAACATCTTATCATACCGGTCGCTCACGCCACGCGCCCATTCGCGCAACTGCGGACTCATCGGGCGCCGCAGCAGCACTTCGTTCTCGGTAAAGATCAATTCGACCAGTTCCTCATCGCCAAGCCCGACGGCGCGCAGCCAGCCCTGCACCGTTTCGGGCAGGTTCTCCCGTTCGATGGTAAACGATCGTGGCAATGCTTCCTCCCCCATGCCCGTGGGACCATTTCTCCTGCCGCCACCCATCTCCATGCTCATTCCCGCGTTCGCATATGCGGGAAGAGGATGACTTCGCGAATGTTCGGCTGATCAGTGAACAGCATGACCGTCCGGTCGATGCCGATGCCCAACCCGCCGGTTGGCGGCATGCCATACATGAGCGCATTGAGAAAATCGACATCCATCTGTTGCGCTTCATCGTCGCCAGCGTCGTAGGCGCGCCCCTGTTCGAGGAACCGTTGCTCCTGGTCGAGCGGGTCGTTCAACTCGGTAAAGGCATTGCCGATTTCCATGCCCGCGATCACCGGTTCGAAACGTTCGACCAGCAAGGGTTGATCGGGGCGTCGTTTTGCCAGCGGCGACAGCGCCACCGGATGATCGAGCACAAACGTCGGCTGGACCAACTCCGGTTGCACACAGGCGCTGAACAGTTCATCGACCTGCCGGCCCCAGGCGGGCTTGAGATCGACCTTCAGCCCAGCGGCGCGGATCGCCTCCTGGAGCGGTTCGAGTTCGGTCAGTTCGAGAATATCGATGCCGGTGCGTTCGGCAATTGCCTCGGGGATCGACACACGGCGCCACGCAGGACCGAAATCGATCATTCGCCCCTGAAACTCAATCGTCGTACTCCCAGCGACTTCCAGCGCAAGCGTGCGAAACAACTCTTCCACCAGGCGCATCATGTCGTTGTAATCGGCATACGCCTGGTAGCATTCCATCATCGTAAACTCGGGGTTATGCGTCCGATCGACCCCTTCGTTGCGAAAGACCTTGCTGATTTCGTAGACGCGCTCGAAACCGCCGACGATCAGGCGCTTCAGGTAGAGTTCAACGGCGATGCGCAGATAGAGGTCCTGCTTCAGTTGGTTGTGATGGGTGATGAACGGGCGAGCCGACGCTCCGCCGTAGATCGGTTGCAGCGTTGGCGTTTCCACTTCGAGAAAACCGCGTTCATCGAGAAATCGCCGCATTGTGCTGATGATCCTGGCGCGGGTGCGGAAGACATCACGCACTTCAGGATTGACGATCAGGTCAAGGTACCGCTGGCGGTGGCGTTCTTCGATATCGGAGAGGCCATGCCATTTTTCCGGCGGCGGATTGAGCGACTTTGCCAGGACTGCCAGGCGCTCGACAAACACCGACGGCTCGCCGCGCTGCGTGCGGCGCAACGTTCCGCTGGCTTCGACAATGTCGAAGGTATCGAGATCGTCGCGAAACCGGTTGAACCACTCGTCGCCGAGATCGCCGCGACTGAGCCAGAGCTGAATCTGTCCTGATTCATCTTCGATATGGGCGAACGCCAGTTTGCCAAGCACACGCCGCGCACCGACGATCCGCCCGGCGACGGTGACCTTCTCGCCGTTTTCCATCAACCGGTCGAAGCTGGCAAGAACCGCCCCGATGGGATGGGCGCGCTGCGTGCGCGGCGGGTAGGGGTCGATGCCAGCGGCGCGCAGCCGTTCGAGTTTCGCAAGGCGCTGTTGCTGCAGGTCGTTGAGTTCCATACCGCTTATGATACGCCATTATGGTTAAAACGCAAATAGACCATGGACATCCACTAAAACGCGCGCGAACATCACCCTGACCGGGTGATATCCACGCGCGTTCTTGCCTGGAACCGCCAACCGGCGATGGGACTACTGAATATCGACGATCGTGAGTTTCATCACGCCGGAGGGGGTCTCCACCGTGACTTGCTGGCGCGGTCGTTTGCCGAGCAGCGCCGCGCCAATCGGCGACTCATTCGATATTTTGCCTTCTCTTGGCTTCGCCTCCGTGCTGCCGACGATCGTCCAGGTTTCTTCCTCTTGCTCACCATCGATGCGCACGGTCACGCGCGAGCCGATGCGAACTTCGTGGTTGTTGCCATTCTCCTCGTCGATGATCTGAGCACGGGCGAGAATGCTCTTAATCTCGCGGATGCGACCTTCGAGATGAGCCTGCTGGTTTTTCGCATCCTCATATTCGCCGCTCTCCGAGATGTCACCCAATTCCTTTGCAGCGTTGATGCGCTCTGCGATCTCTTTGCGGCCTGTGGTGACAAGCTCTTCCAACTCGGCTTCGAGCCTGGCGCGCCCATCACGAGTGAGGTATGCTGGTTTGTCGCTCATCGTTCTTGCCTTCTTCCGACACTTGTTCCTGCTGTGTCCGCCTGCGTTGCGGTTCTTGCCGCCATCGTGGCGCGGCATCCCGGCGCTGCGGGGCGTCTGGTCATTCCGTCTCCGGTGTGCGCCGTTGCGTAGCGAGACGCAGGAGGATACGACCCGGCTAACCCGACGCGCATGCGCGCCCGATTGCATCGCTGATGGCGCTCCTGGCAGGGGAGACATTAGGTATGGTCACCCGCCGTATCATGCGCGTAAATGAAACGACTGAGAGCACGCTCTCAGCCTCCCGTCGGGGTCGCCCCGCTCAACGTTATGTATTGCATAACGTTGACGATGCTCATTATATGCGATTGCACACCATTTGTAAAGCCTGTTCCCGTGCTATAATGCGATGCAGGATTCAGAAAGCCTGCCCTGCCCAATGTCACATCTGACCAACAACGAGATCGCTGAGGTCTTTAGCGCGATTGCCGATCTGATGGAAATCCTGGACGAGGACCGGTTCCGCGTCCAGGCGTACCGGCGCGCCAGCGACGCGATTCGGGATCTGCCGGCGCCGCTGGCGACCTACCGCGCCCGCGGCGAACTGGAGCAGATCCCCGGCGTCGGCAAAGCCATCGCCGAAAAGATTGGCGAACTCCTCGACACTGGCGCGTTGCCGTACTACAACCGGCTCCAGGAGAAGGTTCCGCCCGGCGTGCGCGAATTGCTGCGCGTGCCTGGCGTCGGTCCGCGCACTGCCGGTCGCCTCTACCGCGAACTCGGAATCACCAACCTGTCAGAGTTGAAGGTCGCTGCTGAAAGCGGGCGCCTGGCGACGCTCAAGGGGTTTGGCGCTAAAACGATCGAAGGCATTCTCCAGGGCATCAGCGCAGCGGAACGGCAGGATCGCCGCGTCCTGCTGGCGCACGCGCTCGAGATCGCCGAAGCGTTGATCGATGCCTTGCAAGACGCGGCGCCCACGCTGCGCCAGGCGGCGTATGCCGGCAGCCTGCGCCGTGGCC
>DAOTWI010000107.1:0-2582 GCA_034436075.1 Roseiflexus sp. | reverse complement strand
CGAGCGCCGAGGTTGCCCGGCGCGAAACGCCGCCCGATGCGGCGGATCAGCACGAACTGCTGGGCGACATTCTGGCGGAGAGCGACCACATGCGCCGCCTGGTCGATGATCTGCTGACCCTCACCCGCCTCGACAGCGGGCAGCTCAAACTGGCGATCGAGCCGGTCGATCTGGCGGACTTGCTGCGCAGTGTGCAACGCCAGGTCGCCCGGCTGGGGGAACAGCGCGGCATCGCTGTCGAGCTGGAGACAGCCAGCGGCACAGTGCCGGCAGATGCTGAACGCCTGCAACAGGTCTTGCTCATTGTACTCGACAATGCCCTGCGCTACACGCCATCCGGCGGGCGGATCACCCTTTCGGCGAAACCAACAGGGCGCATGGTTCAGATCGACATCGCCGACACCGGCAGCGGCATTGCGCCGGAACACCTGCCGCATATCTTTGAACGCTTCTACCGGGCTGATCCGGCGCGCGGGCGAGAAAACGGCAACGCCGGGCTGGGACTGTCCATCGCCAAAGGGCTGGTCGAAGCGATGCACGGGCGCATCACCGTGACGAGCGCCGCCGGCGCCGGCACGACGGTCTCGGTGGCGCTGCCGCGCAGTGAGGCGATCGTTGCCGCGTGAGCGCGGACTGGCGCTGGGGAGCGCAGGGGCGCGGGGAACGATGGAGGTGACAGTCGCTGTGAGGTTGGGCGCCACTATTTTCTTAATCTTCATAAGCCGCAGGCTATAGGTGCGAAGCCCGCCTGCGCGGGCTGCTACGATCCCCGCCCGGCGGCTGATGGTTGCTGACGAAATGTTCCGTTATCCGCCTCTCCGCCCGACCGCTGATGAAGATTGAGTATTAAATCCGGTATGCGAGCCGGCGAATGAATTCGCACCTGTGGGTCCTCCGGCCGGCCACCTGCCTGTGTGGGCGGGAAAGCGTCGGCCTGCGCCGACGCCCGGCGCGCATGCGCCTCAGGGCGCGGTTTCAACCGCCAGCCAGGGTATGCCGATGTTATTAGGCATAGTAATGTTCATCAGCCGCCGGGCGGATGAACGCTCAGAGGATGCGCGGCTCGGCAGCAGAGGTTTACCGGATTCCTTTCCTAATCCTCTCATCATGTACAATAAGAAGCCAGAGCATCCATTTTCAGGAAAAGCGCATGAAAAATCTTACCCGTATCACGCTCGATCCGGCAGTCATGGGCGGAAAGCCCTGTATCCGCGGACTGCGCGTCACTGTTGGCGCCATTGTCGGGTTGGTTGCGTCGGGCTATTCCACTGCCGACATTCTACGCGCCTACCCGTATCTGGAGGAAGATGACATACGGGAAGCGCTGGCATATGCCGCGTGGCGTGCCGAAGAAGACGAGTTGCCGCTTACTCGTCGATGACTTGTCCACAGTGCGGGCACACATTTTGCTGGCGTTCACTCCTCATCCGCTCGCGCTCCTCTGAAAACCCCGACGCCAGAATACCGGCAGGCAACGCGAAGATGCCAATCCCCAAAATGGCGATAAACGAGCCAAGGACTCTGCCCAGCGGCGTGATCGGATACACATCGCCATACCCGACGGTCGTAAAGGTGGCGACGCCCCACCACATGGCGGCAGGGATCGACGAAAACGCTTCGGGCTGCGCTTCGTTCTCGGCGTAGTACATAGACGACTGCCAGAACATTCGGCAGAATGAGCGCCATCATGCCCGGGGTCCAGGCATGAATTGTCAGACGGCAAGCACCCCCCGCTTGCGGGGGGGTTGGGGGGAGCACGCTCACCGCACGCGGACGCCGCTAGTCCCGTCCGCGCAGGCGGACGGGCGGCCGCAGGTCCGTCAGGAGCGATTTCAATCGCTGGCAGCCGGAGCGTCGTTTCCTGACACATCATGCCTGCATCTTCATGCCCGTATCGTACCAGTCGAGCACAGGCGAATGGTCGTCTGCGTCGTAAGAAACCTCGACCAGTTCCCAGATGCGTGAGCGGATGCGGTTCATCAGCGTGGAATGAAATCCGTCTCAGGTCCCAGGCTGCGCACAAACGCGGCAATCAGGCGCGCCGCGTGCTCGACGTCGCTCAGGGCGATCATTTCGTTCGGTGAGTGCATATAGCGGTTCGGGATCGAAATGACGCCGGTTGCAACGCCGCTGCGCGACACATGGATGGCATCAGCGTCGGTGCCGGTATAGCGCGGGTTGATCTGCACGCTGTACGGAATGCCCTCGCGCTCGGCGATTGCCACGAGCAGGTCGTACACCACCGGGCTGTTGGCGGAACCGCGCGACAGCACCGGTCCGCCTCCCAGCCGCACATTGCCGTACTGCCTGCGATCCGCATTCGGATGATCAGTGGCGAAGGTCACATCCACGGCAATCGCCACCTGCGGCTCGAAGCTGAACGCCGCTGTGCGCGCCCCGGCGAAGGTGATTTCTTCCTGTGACGTCGCCACGGCTGCCACCGTTGCGCGCGGGCGGTCGTGCGCCAGCAGGCGCAGCGCCTCCAGTACCGTAAACGCGCCGATCCGGTCGTCGATGCTGCGCGAGACGATCTTGCCCCCCGGCAGGTCGTAGATCGGCGCATCGATCACCCCGGCGGCGCC
>DAOTWI010000106.1:0-4464 GCA_034436075.1 Roseiflexus sp. | reverse complement strand
TCCGCTATCGCCCGTCGAGCCCGCGCAGGCGGGCTTCGCTTGCCGTAGCCCGCGGCTTCAGCCACCGGGCGGGGGGGGGTTAGTCCGTGTTACCGGTAGATCTCCCGGTGGCGATTGCCGAACAGGAGCGCAATACCGATGCCGATTAGCACTAGCGGCCACAGGATGCCAGCTAGGTGCGCCGCCGAGGTCATCAGCAGCAGGCCCATGACCCCCAACACCGCCGCCGGAACGAACATCCAGCGCATGCCGGGCGAGGTGCGCAGCAACGCCAGGATCACAAACGTTACCGCCAGACCAAGGAACAGCACGCCGCCAACCGCCTGATCGGGCAGCACTTCGGAGAAGGCTGCGGTTGCCGCAACACTGAGCAGCGCGCCTCCCGGAATAATCGCCCACCAGCGCGAGCGGTTCATCAGAACGATCGCCAGAAAGCCCAGGCTCAGCACGCCGAGGAAGATGGCGCCCGTGAACCCGCCTGGCAGCCAGGGAAACAGTTCCTCCGCGCCAATCGTCATCGCAATCCCCAGCAGCGCGCCTGCCGGAATGGACGCCCACCAGTTGGCGTCACTCTTCAGGAAGAAGTAGAGAAAAACGGCGCCGCCTGCCCCGAACGCTCCAGCCCACATCAGCGCACTTAAGAACCCCAGCACGCCAAAGTTCTGCAACAGGCTCAGCACACCAAAGAGAACGAGTAGAATGCCAACAATCATTGCATTCTTCGAAACTCGCGGTTCCATCGCACCCTCCTTTCACCGCGTGACTTTTGTGCCGCTTTTACCATAGCACAAAGCAAGGCGCCGATCATCCATCGAACATCCAGGGTTGGGTATGACTTTTGGCAGAGGCAGATGGTTCTTCCATGCCTGCGCCTGATGGTCATGGTGCGCCCCCCTTTTTGTTGCGCGAACTGATCAGGAATTGTTCCTTGCAGTGAACATACCGTAACCATCAAGTCTTGATTGCGCCCCTTCAGATGTGATAAAGTCTCACTGCATCGCGCCAAACCGCCAGAACACCGCCATCCACCGTCCCGCATTGCACCTGCCAACCTCGACGTTACGCGGATGGCGTTCGCTCAAGGAGGATTGTGCATGAATCTGAAGCGGGTTCCCCTGCTGGCGCTGGTTGCGCTCTTATTCACCGCAACCGCCTGCACCGGTCTCTCATCCTCTGATAGTCTGCCAGCAACGCCCGATGTCACGGCGATTCAGAAGCCGACCGAACCGCCCCTTCCCACAACAGCGCCGGCGGTCATTCCCACCAGAGCGCAGCCGACGGCGGCGCCAGCCGCGGCGAAAGGAACGTATCTCATCAACCGGCGCGCTGCCAGCACGAACAGCACGCTCAAGAACGTCAACCTGGCGCTCTACCGCGCAACTTTGACTGATGATCGCCTGATTCTGCGGGTGGGATTTCACAATGTCAGCGACACGAGTTTTTACATCGCCGGCGGTCCGGACGCCAGCGATTTGCTCCTGGTCGATGCTGCGGGCAATCAGTACGAGCCGGTTGCTTTCAGCGACAATCTGAAAAACATCGATCCCCCGGATGATTTCCTCCCCGGTCAGGCGAATGTCGGCGATGTCGCGTTTCCGATCCCGACTGGACCGGCGCCCTACGAGGTGCGCTTCCCTACCTATGATCCGATTACGTTTGAACTCAATCAACCGGCGCCATCAGCAGCGCAACCGATCCCCGAAGGCACATACCCGCTTTCAATTGAACTCTACAGCGGGCGCAGCGCGCTCGCGCCGATCCGTCTGCGCCTGGACTCTGTCACGATCACGCAGCAGGAGGTGATCGTTCAGGTCGCCTTTGTGAACACCCTGCGCCAGGGATATGAGATCCGAGGGTAAAGGGCGGCGACGCACGCCTGCTCGATGCCGAGTTTGCCGCATATGAGCCGATCAGCGTGAGCGACAATCTGGCGGAGACCATCGCGCCGCCGAAAGGATGGCTGCCGGGGCAGGCGCACACCGGGCAGATTGCCTTCCCGCGACCGGAGCGCATGGAGGAGATGCGCTTCATCTTTCTCGACTACGCCGCCGCCACGCTGCGCTTCGATGCGTCCGGGCTGGCAGGCGCCGCCGTCACCTCGGCAGCCAGCGGGACGCCGCCGCCAACCGCAACGCCAACGGCGAAAGAGGTTGCGCTGCGAGACCTGGAACGCCTGCTGGAACGGCAGGCACGAGCCGTCATGAACGGCGACATGACCGCATATCTGGAAACGTTCGCCGAGGGACTGCGCCAGGAACAGCAGACGATTTTCGCGCGCAGCCGCGCCCTGCCGTTGAGCGACTATCAATTGAGCATATCGCCCGCAGCGACGCTGCCGCCATCCGATCTGGAGCGGGGACGCCTCAGCCGTATCGCGGTCTCCATCCGGTACCGGTTGCGCGGCATCTCGAAGGATAATCCATTGCAGCACCAGGTGCGCTACGCCTTCGAACGCCAGAACGGCGGGTGGGTCGTTAGCGAATACGAGCTGGAAAAACCGCCGCCCTTCTGGTGGACTGGCGACATTGTGGTGCAGGAAACGCCGCACTTCCTGATCCTCGCGCGACCAGACGCTGGCGATACCCTGGCGAACGTGGCGCAGGAATGCGAACGGGCGTACCGTGATCTCCAGGCGGCCGGGCTCGAACCACAGGATCGGTTTGTGGCGTACTTCACGACGGCGCAGGACGATTTCACGGCGCAGACCGGTATGGGATCGCGCACCCTTGGCGCTGCGCTGTCGTTGTACGAACTGGCTGAAGCGCAGATACAGACGCTGGGACGGGTGTTTTACATCAACGGCAAAGCGTTCCAGGATCAACCCGATGACGGCGGACCGTTCGGACGGCTGGCGACCATCCGGCACGAATTGGTGCACCTGGCGCTGGCGCGCGAGACCCGCCCATTCACGCCGATCTGGCTTGTCGAGGGCGCCGCGATGCACTACGCCGGGCAACTCTCGCCAGACCTTCGCCGCCGCCTGGTTGCCGACGGCAGGCTGGATTCCCTGAGCCTGGAGCGTCTCACCGGTGAAGATAGCCTTGGCGCCTACGACTTCTTCGGTCAGAACGTCGGATATGAATACCTCTTCTCAGGTGAGACGGCGCGTTACCTGATTGACACCTATGGAACGGATTCGTTCCGGGAGTTCTACCGGTACTTCAGCCGCGTGCCGCCGGAAAAAGTAATCGATAAGATGCCGCTCTTTTCGGTTGGGTTCGGCTCACGGTTTGGCAATCTCAGCCGGGAAGTGACGCCGGAGGCGTTATCGAGCGTCTATGGGCTGATGATCGCAGACCTTGATGCAGCGGTCAAACAGCGATTGCGGGAGCAGAAGCCGTAGCGTGAAGCGCACCGCCAGGTTTCCGGCAAGAAACCATCACATTTGGCGATCAGATCTTCCCGCAAGCCGTGTTCTGATCGGGTATCATGGTTGGACAAGCAGCACAGGGAGGACTGCAACAGCGCAGGAGACACTCCCATACAATGGCGTACCCGGCGAATCCCTATCGTTTCCGTTCCCGTCCCTTTCCCTCACACACCGCTGACAACGCCTTCTTGATATATACAGCGCAGTTGCAGTCCGCCTCAAAGAAGGAGGTGGCGACCATGGCAACCTGGCTCGAACGATACCGCAAGGGCCAACACGAACAGGTCTGGCAGGAGATGATGGCGGCAGGCGAGCGCATTCGCGATGAGCCGCTCTTCTCCGACGCGCTGGCGGTCGCGCGTGAGACCATGCGGCGCGCCAGAGACAATATCGAGATTCTGAGGACGCGGCTCGAGCGCATGGGCTACCGCTTCGCCTACCCGGATGAAGCGGTCACTCCGCCGCGTCCCGACGTGCATCGCTGCATCGAAGAACTCGAGCGCCGCGTCGGACCGATGCCGCTCGCTCTGCGCGCCTGGTACGAAATTGTTGGATCGGTCAATTTCATCGGATACCATCCACAGTGGGAGGAGTCTGCCTACACCGATCCGCTGGTGGTTGACCCGATCGACATGGCGCTGGAAGAGTACAGCATCTGGCGCGAGGCATGCCGGGAGTTCGGCAGAGAGGCGATGGGACCCTACCATGCGCCGCTGGCGCCGGATTACTACCACAAGACCGATATTGCCAGCGCCCCGCATCGGTCGGTGGTCGTCTACCGGATCATTCTGCCGAACCCGGCGGCTGACGCGCCGGTGCGCGACGAGCCGCACCACACCACCTTCGTCGACTACCTGCGCACCTGTTTCCGCTGGGGCGGCTTCCCAGGGTTTGAGTACGCCGACGAGCGCCCCGCCGATCTGGAGCGCCTGGTGAAAGGGTTGAAGGCGATCTAGGCGTTGAAGGTTGAAGGTTGAAGGTTGCGCGTAGCGCCGTTGGAATGCAACGGTTGGAGCACGAGGCGAGAGGCAAGAGGGCGACCGGTAGGGGCGCGCCGCTGGCGCACCCTTGTGGTGTGCACGGCGCCCGTGGGA
>DAOTWI010000105.1:0-2420 GCA_034436075.1 Roseiflexus sp. | reverse complement strand
CGCGGCGTTGGCGAACCCAGGCGGCGGGTCATTGTGCGCCGGAGCGATCTGCGCCAGAAGGTGCGGGTGCGCAAAACGCGCAACGCGGTCTGCTTCGTGGTCGATGCCAGTTGGAGCATGGCGGCGGAGGAGCGGATGCGCGCCACCAAAGCAGCGGTGCTCTCGCTCTTGCGCGATGCGTATCAGCGCCGCGACCGGGTGGGTCTGGTGTCGTTCCAGCGTGATTACGCGACGCTGCTGCTGCCGTTGACCAACAGCGTCGAACTGGCGCAGCGCCAGTTGCAGCAGATGCCGACTGGCGGCAAAACGCCGCTCTCGCGCGGGCTGTTGCTGGGGTATGAGGTGCTGGAACGCGCGCGCCGCCAGGACCCGGAGGTGATGCCGCTGCTGGTGTTGCTCACCGACGGGCAGGCGAATGTGTCGATGAGCGATCTGCCGCCGCAGGCTGAAAGTTATGCGCTGGCTGATTTTATTGCGGCGCAGTCGATACCGGCGGTGGTGATTGATACGGAGCACCCGATCTTTGAGCGCGGGCTGGCGCGTCAACTGGCGCACCACCTGAAGGGGAGCTACTACCGGCTCGACGATGTCCAGGAGCGCGGGCTCGCCGATCTGGTGCGCGCAGAGTTACGTGACCGCACACGTTAGTATGCGGTTGTGATAGACAAAGTACAGGCAACTAAACCAGGAGGACGGTTGGTCATGACCGATCAGGAGCGTCCCGTCGAAGAGCGGAATGAACTGCTGGGCGATCTGGCGCCGGTGGCAGGCGTGGCGGTGGCAGACGCGGAAACTCAGCAGCAGTCGATAGAGTCTCCCACAGCGGCTGAAACGCCGGATGGCGCTGAGGCGGGGGAGGCGGCGGAGGTGAACAACGCGGTTGCGCCGTCTGATGGCGGCGAGAGCGTTGAACTCGCCCACGCCGCCGATGAGTCGCCGGTTGCAACGGTCGTCGATACAGCGGACGATCCGGCGCCGGCGCCAATGGTCGAGAGCGCCGAAGACGCGGCAGGAGCGCAATCCCCATCTGCTGAAACGCTGGCGACCGGGAGTGATGCCAGTGCGATGGTTGCTGCTTCAGCAGACGATCCGGCGCCAGTTGCTGCAACGCCAGCGACCGGGGGCGCCGAAGACGCGGCGGAAGCGCAAACGCCCGCTGCTGAGACGGCCAGTTATCAGGCGCCCGCCGAGGAGCCAACCGGACGCCCGCGACGGGTGAAGGACCTGGCGCCCGGCATGGAACTGGAAGGACGGGTCACCTCGATTGCGCTCTACGGCATCTTCGTCGATATCGGGGTTGGGCGCGACGGTCTGGTGCATATCTCAGAGATGAGCGACACGCGGATTGAATCGCCGAGCGACCTGGTCAAGATCGGCGACACGGTGAAGGTGCGGGTGAAGAGCGTTGAACCTGATGGCCGGCGGATCAGCCTGACAATGCGCACGAAAGAGCGCGGTTCAGAACCGCGCGGCGGTCGTGGCAAAAAGAAGCCCGACGTGAATTACGAAAAACTGGCCGCGCTGCGCGTCGGCGATAATGTCGAGGGGACGGTGACCGGTCTGGCGCCCTTTGGCGTGTTCGTCGATATTGGAGTCGGCAAAGATGGATTGGTGCATGTGTCGGAACTGGCAGAAGGGCGCGTCGAGAAGGCTGAGGATGTCGTGCAGGTGGGACAGACCTACACCTTCAAGGTGCTGGAAGTCGACGCTGAGGGGGCGCGCATTAGCCTGAGCCTGCGCCGGGCGCAGCGCGGGCAAAAACTGCAACAACTGGAGAAGGGACAGATTCTCGAAGGCACAATCAGCGGCCTGGCGCCGTTTGGCGCGTTCGTTGATATTGGCGTCGGGCGCGACGGTCTGGTGCACATTTCGGAGTTGTCGAACATGCGCGTGGCGCGGGTCGAGGATGCTGTCAAGGTCGGCGATAAGGTGCAGGTGCGGGTGCTTGACGTCGATCCGCAGAGCAAACGGATCAGCCTGAGCTTGCGGCTGGAGGATACGCCGCGTGAATTGCCGCCGCGTGAGGAGCGCCCGCGGGAAGAGCGTCCGCGTGAGGAACGGGTGCGGGAAGAGCGTCCGCGGGTTGAGCGTCCGCGCGGCGAAGCGCGCCCGCCGCGTGAAGAACGCTCGCCGCGTGAAGAACGATCGCCGCGACGTGAGCGTGCGAGTGATGCCTACACTCCGGCGGACGACGATTTCAGCGGGAACGCCACCATCGAAGATTTGATGTCGAAGTTTGGCGGGCCGCGCCGTAATGAGCGCCGCCGCCGCCAGGACGATGACGACGACGTGGAAGATCGGAACCTCCGCCGTCAGCGCGACGCTATCCGCCGCACCCTCCAGCAACTGGACGACGATTAAGATTCTTGACACATCGCTTTCAGAACGAGTATAATTGCCAGGACCGGCGCGGCATTGCC
>DAOTWI010000104.1:0-4039 GCA_034436075.1 Roseiflexus sp. | reverse complement strand
ACGCCGCACCCGCGCGCCCATCACCTCAGCGTGCAATGCGGAATGCGCCCATGCCGGCGTAGTGCGCCGCTGTGCCGAGTTCTTCTTCGATGCGCAGCAGTTGATTGTACTTCGCCACGCGATCAGTGCGCGCCGGTGCGCCGGTCTTGATCTGCCCGGCGTTCGTCGCAACCACGAGATCGGCGATTGTCACGTCCTCGCTCTCACCGGAACGGTGCGAGACAACCGCTGTCCAGCCGGCGCGGTTTGCCATGTTGATCGCGTCGAGCGTTTCGGTGAGCGTGCCGATCTGGTTGAGTTTGATCAGGATCGAATTGGCGGCCTGCTCGGAGATGGCGCGCGCCAGACGTTTCACATTCGTCACCAGGAAGTCATCGCCGACCAGTTGAATGCGATCGCCGAGCCGTGCACGCAGCAGTTTCCATCCTTCCCAGTCGTCTTCCGCCAACCCGTCTTCGAGTGAGATAATCGGGTAGCGTGCAACAATGTCCGCCCAGTATTCGACCATCTCGGCGCTGGTGAGGACGCGCCCTTCGCGTTCCAGATGGTACGCGCCGTCTTTGTAGAGCTCGGTGCATGCCGGGTCCATCGCCAGCATCACCTGCTCGCCGAGTTGATACCCGGCGCGTTCGACGGCTTCAACGATAATCTGCAGGGCTGCTTCGTTCGTCGGCAGGCTTGGCGCAAATCCGCCCTCATCACCAATGTTGGTGCTGCCGCCACGGTCGTGGATCACTTTCTTGAGGCTCTGGTAGATTTCACTGCCCCAACGCAGCGCCTCACGAAACGACGGCGCGCCAACCGGCATGATCAGAAACTCCTGGAAGTCGGTGCTGTTCTGCGCGTGTTTGCCACCGTTCAGAATGTTCATCATGGGAACGGGAAGTACGTGCGCATGGACGCCTCCCAGATAGCGGTACAACGACAAACCGTGCGCCGCCGCCGACGCTTTCGCGCACGCCAGTGAGACTCCCAGAATGGCGTTGGCGCCCAGCCGCCCCTTGTTCTCGGTACCGTCGAGATCGATGAGCATCCGGTCGATGCGCACCTGATCGGCGGCATCTTCGCCTTCGAGCGCCTCGGCGATCGTGGTGTTCACGTTTTCGACGGCTTTCAGCACGCCTTTGCCGCTATACCGGCTCTTGTCGCCGTCGCGCAGTTCCAGCGCCTCGAAGGCGCCGGTCGATGCGCCGGACGGCACGATGGCGCGCCCCATGTCGCCGCTCTCCAGGTACACGTCCACCTCAATCGTCGGATTGCCGCGCGAGTCGAGCACTTCGCGGGCGGTGATCGCTTCAATCGTTGTGTCTGCCATGGTGTCTCCTTTTGTTGAGCCGTTGCAATGCAACGTCTGTGCGGCGCCGTTGCATTGCAACGGCGCTACTGGTCGTTGTGTGGCGATGTTGCGTTGCAACAGTTCTGCGGTTGTCCATCCGTTGGGCACGGCGCCGCCGTGCCCCTACCTGCCGCCTTCCTGCGGTTCATGGGCGCTGCCGTTGGGCACGGCGCCGCCGTGCCCCTACCTGCAACCTTCGTACCTTCCACTTTCCAACCCTCACCCCCGCACCAACCCCAACTCGTCGTACAGGCGGTCGAAATCGAACGCTTCGTCGAGCATCTGGGTGAAGCGGGCGATCTTCGATGCCTGCTTGAAGCGAATGTGCCCGAAGACGCGCTCGCTGCGCTCAACCGTGGTCAGCGTGTCGTCCGAGACAATGATCACCGGCACCTCCTGCTCTTCCGCTTTGTCGAGCACCGTCGCTGGCGGGCGAATGTTCCCGGTCAGCACCAGCGCCGAGGTGGAGGTTTCCAGCGCCGCCAGTTGCAGGTCGGCGCGGTCGCCGCCGGTAATGACGACTTTGTTGGCGCGGCGGCGGAAGTGCGACAGTGCTGCGGCGCTCCCCATGGCGCCGATCACCAGGTGTTCCACCTGGCGCTCGCACCACTCTGGTCGCCCGATCATTTGCCCTCCCAGGAATTCGTACAGGTCGGCGACGGTGACGCTGGCAAGTTGCGGGTCCTGCGGCAGCACGGCGAACACCGGCACGCCACGCTGTTCCAGGAATGGCGCGACCCGGTTCCGCACAAAATCGAGCTTCGGCGCTTCGACTTCGTTGATCAGGACGCCGAGCAACCGCTCGCCAAGATAGCGCTGCACCGCCAGGATAGCGTCGAGTGACAGCGGCGAGCGATAGAGCGTCACCAGCAGCACCGGCGCCTCCAGCATGTCGGACACCTGATCGGCGGAGAGATCGACGACCGACCCTTCAGCCCAGGTGTTGGCGCCCTCCACCACCAGCAGGTCGCGGTTGCGCGAGACGGCGAGATACGCTTCGCGCAGGCGTCGCACGAAGTCGGTCGTTGCCTGCCCGCGCATAATTTGCTCGACCACCCCCTGCGTGACGAGCACCGGCGCCACCTGCTCCGGCGGATCGGGCAGGGCGAAGTGCTCGCGGATGAACGCTGCATCATCGTCGTGCACACTGGTTTCGGTGCGGGTCACCGAAACGCTGACCGGCTTCATATAGCCGATGCTGAAACCGTCGCGTTGCGCGCGTGTGAGCAATCCCACACACGTGGCGCTTTTCCCGACAAATGTTTCCGTTGATGCAACGTAGAGGGTAGCCATCGCCTGTCTCCTTGCCGAACGAAAACTGAGCACGCGCCGTTCTCTGATGCTCGCTCAACCGCGCAGAATGATCCGCGCGTCCAGCACTGTGGCGCCTTCGCCACGGTTATACACCACCAGCGGGTTGATGTCCATCTCGACAATTTCGGGAAAATCGGTCACCAGTTGCGACACGCGCAGAATGATCTCTTCGGCGGCGGCAACGTCGGCTGGCGGTTCGCCGCGCACGCCGCGCAGCAGCGGGAAGGCGCGGATCGAGCGCACCTGCTCCGCCGCCTCCTGGCGTGACACTGGCGCCAGGCGGAAAGCGACATCTTTGAGCGCCTCGACATAGATGCCGCCTAAACCGAAGGCGATTAACGGACCGAACTGCGGATCGCGGCTGACACCGACCAGCACTTCGCGCCCTTTGCGCACCTGCTCTTGCACCAGCACCCCCCAGATGCGCGCCTCACGGCTGTATTTGCGGGCGCGGTATTCGATCAGTTCGTAGGCGTCGCGCGCGGCTGCGGGGTCGCTGATGCCGAGTTTGACGCCGCCAATGTCGCTTTTGTGGAGAATGTCGGGCGATGAAATCTTCATCACAACCGGGAAGCCGAGGCGAGCGGCAATTTCCGCCGCCTCCTCCGGCGACTGCGCCAGGAACGATCTGGGCAGGCGCATCCCGCAGGCTTCGATGACCTCACGCGCTTCGAGTTCGCCGAGTTCGACCCGTCCTTCGCTGCGCACCCGCGCGAAGAGCGCGCGCACCCGTTCGGCATCCATATCGAAACGGACGTACTCTCCCGGCGGGCGTTCGACCCAGCGCCGTTGCGCCACCATTGCCCCCAGCGCAGCGACGGCGCGTTCGGGAAAGGCATAGTTCGGAATACCATGGTCGTTCAGCATGCGCAGCGCCTCCCCGATCGTCGCTGCGCCCATAAAACTCGTGACCACCGGCTTGGCGCTCCCGGCGGCGAGTTCAACGATGGTTTGCGCGATCTCTTCCGGTTTACTGACTGCCTGCGGCGTGAACAGCACCAGCACCGCATCGACATTCGGATCGTCGAGCGCCGCGCGCAGCGCAACCCGGTACCGGTCGGCACGCGCATCGCCAATGATGTCGATCGGGTTGTAGACGCTGGCAGTTAGCGGCAGCGCCGCACGCAGCGCCTCCGTTGTCGCTGGCGTCAACTCCGCGATACTCAACCCAATCCGTTCGGCAGCATCGGTTGCGATGATCCCCGGACCGCCGGCATTCGTGACGATCGCCAGGCGATTGCCAGGGATGAGCGGCTGATAGGCGAATGCTAGCGCGAAGTCGAACAGTTCCTGCATCGAGCGTGCGCGCAGCACGCCGCTCTGGTCGAACGCCGCTTCGTAGGCATGCTCGGCGCCTGCCAGCGCCCCGGTGTGCGACGAGGCGGCGCG
>DAOTWI010000103.1:0-3096 GCA_034436075.1 Roseiflexus sp. | reverse complement strand
GTTCGATGACCGCCGTGGGCAGCGCCGCAGCGCCAATGATCGCGCGGATGTCATCGAGGTTGCGGTGAACGTGACCTTCGGAGGCAACGACGTGGGCGCGCGTGCCGGCGAGCGGTCCGCGCACCTCGCGTGTGGCGTGCAGATGCCATCCATCGACGCCGAGGCGTTGCAACGCTGCGCGGAGCGCTTCGAGCGACAACCCGGCGTCCAGCAGCGCGCCGAGCGCCATATCGCCGCTGATGCCGGAAAAACAGTCGAAATAGATGACACGTGACATGAATCGCTTCTCAAATACGGTTTCAGGGCGTCAGCAACCCAGCGTGCATCTCCAGCGCCATATGCGCGTCACGTGCTGCGCCGCCAGGCGAAGGCGCTTCTTCCATTGCAATGCGATTGCGCCCATGCTGCTTGCTCTGGTACAGCATCTGGTCAGCGCGATCAAACAGGCTCAACGGCGTGTCATCCACGCGCGCGATCACCGCGCCGAGCGAGATAGTCACACGAACCGGCGCCGTAGCGACAGGCAGCATGGATTGTTCGACCAGCACGCGCAGGCGCTCGGCAAGAACGCGCAGCATACCGGCGCTGACATTCTGCGCCACAATGGCGAACTCCTCGCCGCCCCAGCGTCCAATGGCATCGAACGCGCGCACATTGTGCGCCAGCGTGCGCGCAACCATTTTCAACACATCGTCGCCGATCAGATGCCCATAGGTGTCGTTGACGGCTTTGAAATGGTCGATATCCGCCAGGATGACCCCGAAGGGCCAGCCATAGCGGCGCAGCTCTTCGAGGCGGGCATGGGTGACGCTTTCGATGAATCGCCGGTTGCCAACACCGGTCAACGGATCAAGCAGCGCCAGTTCGCGCAGGCGCTCGATTTCTTCGAGCGCCGCTTTCTGCTGCGAGTTGTCGCTGAACACCTCGACAGCGCCAATGATCGCGCCGTGTTCGTCCTGGATCGGCGCCACGCGCACCAGCACTGGCACGCGATGCCCCTGTTTGTGATGCATGATGACTTCCGCCTGGCGTGGTTGACCATCTCGGATGGTCGCCGCCAGTGGGCACATATCGGTGCACAACCGACGACCGCATTCGTCGATATGACGCAGCAGATTGTCGCTGCAGAAATGCCCTGTTACGTCGTCAGCACTGTAGCCGGAGAGACGTTCCGCCCCACGGTTCCAGTACAGAATGCGACGATGACGATCCACAAAATACACGCCGTCGTACATCTCATCCAGCACTTGCCTGTAGAATGAGTCGTCCATACTGCGCCTCCGGGTCGATGAGGGGTTCCAGCGCCTGCTGTTCGTCTGAACCAGTATAGCATTTCTGATACCGCGCCTGCATGCCATCATTGTAACGACTCTGATACAATGGAGGCAATCATTGAACGTCGAGCGGAGAGGAGCGCCTCGATATGCGCATGATTTTATTGGGCGTCGGCGCCGCCGTACCGGACGCCGACCGCGATTATACGCACATGGTCTGGGAGGCGGCAGACGGGTTGGTGTTGATCGATGCGGGAGGAAGCACGTATCAGCGGTTGCTGCGCGCTGGCGTCAACCCGCACGACCTGCGGGCGATTATTTTGACCCATTCCCACGCAGACCATCTGAACGGGCTTCCCGGATTGCTCTTTTCGCTGAAACTGAGCGGGTACAACCGGCATCTGCCGATCTACGGCAACGCGCCAACCCTGGCAGTCGCGCAGCGCATCCTCGAAGCGTTCGAACTCGAGGAGTATCAGCCGGTCATTGACTGGACACCGGTTGCGGCAGGCGATGAGATCACGCTCGATGGCGCGCCGTATCGCATTCACACGGCGCCAACCGTCCATTCGCGCCCCTGCCTGGCGCTGCGCTTCAGTGGCGACGACGGGCGCGCGCTGGTCTACTCCGCCGATACTGAGCCGTGTGATGCTGTGCGCACCCTGGCGCGCGGCGCGTCGGTGCTGATCCACGAAGCCACGACCCCTGAGCCGTTCCCCGGTCATACGACGCCCTACCAGGCGGGCGAGGTTGCGGCTGCCGCCGGTGTTACGCGGCTGGTGCTCGTGCACTACAGCCCGCGCTGGACGATGAGCGCCGACCGCGCCATTGCCGAAACGCGCGCCGCAGGGTTCACCGGAGAGGTCGAAATCGGGCGGGAGTTTGCGTCGTATGCGCTGCCGCCGGTTCAGCAGAATCCATGATGGCTGATGCTGTGTCACCAACCCAGGGTTCTATGACACCGATTGCTCATCTGCCTCCAGACTTCCTTCCGCCAGCGGTGGCAGCCGTGGCGGAGCATCCGCATCTGTACCATCAGACCAGGCGCGCACTGGAGGTGCAGACGCAGCGTATCGTTGAACGATGCGCTGCGTTCGTTCCGCGTCCAGCCGCAATGGCGCTGCTCGAACAGTCCGTGCGCGACTGTGACGGAGGCATCGTGGCGCTGGATTGCGGCCACGGCAACGGCGCGACGGCGTTGATCTGCTGGCTCGCCGCAACACGCCGCTGGGCGTTCTGGCTGCCCGAAGATGATGCCGGCGGCGGTCTAGCGGCGCTCTGCGCTCAGATCCTGGCGCTTGCCGATCTGCCGGTTCCGCTGGTTCCTCCCGTTGCATCGCGCGATGCACTGACCCTCGAACGTCTGCTAGCGGAAGCGGCAGAGGGGCGACAACCCGGCGATCCACTGATCGTCGTTATCGGGCGAATGCCAGACGGCGCCGACGTTCCTGTGCCGCCTCCGCTGCCGGTCAGTCTTCCTTCTGGCGTTGTTGTGGTTGTGCTGGCGACGCCGGACACGCAGCAACCGGCGATCGGCGCACATTTCGCTGCGCGCGTGTCGCTTCAGGCGGATGAAACCTGGCTGGCGGAGATTGCCGCCCACCTGAGCGGGAACCGTCGTCTGGCAACCATCCTGGCGTCACGCAGCCACGGCTCGCCGCTCTACGTGCGGCTGGCAATCGGGTTGCTGGCGGGACGGGCGCTCGATGTGAAACGCCTTCCCCACGGGCTGACCGAGCTGCATCAACGCTGGTGGGACGGGCTGGATGCGCAGGGACGCGCGCTGGCGCGCATGCTTGCCGCTGCCCGTGAGCCATTGCCG
>DAOTWI010000102.1:0-8013 GCA_034436075.1 Roseiflexus sp. | reverse complement strand
GCTACCCCCGCCGTGACGCACAGGTATCCTTCTATAACTTTCGTTTACTTCGGCGCTGAACTTTGGGGCAATGCGTTTGCCGCGTTCGCCACGTATGCTGGTGACAACAATTGGAAGGAGTGCACCCATGACAGCGATGGCGATTGAGGTTCACCAGCTCAGGAAATCTTATGGCTCTGTTCAGGCGCTCAAGGACGTAACATTCAGCGTGTATCGCGGCGAGATCTTCGCGCTGCTGGGACCAAACGGCGCCGGTAAGACGACAACTCTGAGCATTATCGAGGGGATCCGGCGCGCAGATAGCGGGCGCGTGCAGGTGATGGGGATGGACATGACCAGTCATGCCCGCCAGATCAAACGGCGGATCGGAGTGCAGTTGCAGTCGACCAGTCTGCTGCCTGATCTGACAGTGCTGGAACAAATGCTGTTGTTCGGTCGGCTCTACGGCATTGCGATCAGCCGTGAACGGGCGCTGTCCCTGCTCGAATGGCTGGGTTTGCGCGAACAATCCCGGCGGCTGCCGGAACAGCTCAGCGGCGGGCAACAACAGCGGCTGGCGCTGGCGATTGCACTGATCAACGATCCCGATATTCTGTTTCTCGATGAGCCAACCAACGGACTCGATCCGCACTCGCGCCGGGCGCTGTGGGGGATGGTGCGCACGCTGCGTGATGACGGGCGAACGATTGTTTTGACGACGCACTCGATGGAAGAAGCCGAGATGCTGGCGCATCGAGTCGGCATTATCGATGCCGGTATGGTGCTCGCACTCGGAACACCAGGAGACCTGGTTCGCCAGCTTGACCGGCCTACAGCCATTACGCTGCCCGATGTATTGCCGGTGAGCGTGCTGGCAGCACTTCCGGCAGTAGACTCAGTTAGTCAGGAAGGCGGGCGCGCCATTCTCTACACCCACGACGCGACATGCACCCATCACGCGCTGATGCAACTCGCACAGGAGCGTGGGCTGTCGCTGGTTGATGTTCGCATCCAGCCGCCAAACCTGGAAGACGTGTTTCTGCACCTGACCGGACATACACTTGCGACTGCGACTGATGATGCCCAAACCGCAGCATAATCGTTTGGCGACAGGATTACCTTACCGATGTATACTATCAGGAGAAGCGAACATGCACACCCAACCTGCTCAATTACCGGCTTTCGGACCCCTGTTCTCGTTCGCGCGCGCCCAGATCCGGGGGCAGATGCGCAACTGGCGCGCTACGGCAGCAATGCTCTTCACACCGATGTTCTTGCTCATTTTGTTCAAGCTGACAGGCGATGCGGATGCGAACAGCCTTGTGCCATTGCTCGTTGGATTCGGTGTGATGTTCAGCGGGCAGACGCTGGGACTGATCCTTATCACATGGCGCAATAATCGGGTGTTTACCCGCCTTGCCGCCACTCCGGCGCCTATCGGTCATCTGTTGTTTGCCACCGTCATCGCGCAGATGATCGTCTTCTTACTCCAATCAACAGTTCTGATGATAACCGGGGTGATGCTCTACGATGTGCAACTCACTGCTGCCGCTATTCCTGTTATTCTGGCTCTGCTCAGCGTAGGATGCATCACATTCCTCAGTTTCGGCGCGATGATAGCCGCTTTTGTCAGAAAGGTCGATACGCTGAGCGTCATCTATATGTTCACCATCTTGCCGATGATCTTTCTGAGCGGCAGCATCTTCGCTGTTCCAGGTCTCAGCGATCTGTGCCGCTGGTTGCCGCCAGCGCTCCTTGTTCAATCGTTGAGTCCATATTTTGGGTTTGGAGAAGCTAACGGCGGGCAGATGGCGCTCAATGCGTCCCTCCTGCTGATGTACAGCGGCATCTTTACCGGAATTGCCGGGCGTTTTTTTCAGACAGGAGAGTAAACGCACCGTTGTGCCTGCGCTGCCAGTGCAATCATAACGATGAAGGGGGCTGCCCAACGGTGCACTATCCGGTAGCATGCAGGTCGTCACCTGCCAGGCGGAGCCAGCGATGCGAACACTCATCCGGGATCGCCATTCACGCGTTCATCGTGAACTGCGACAATCGCTGATGCATCCCTTTTTTATCGCCGGGCTGGCGACCGGGTCGCTTCTGCTGCTGGGTGGCTGGCTGGGCTGGATCGCAACGGCCATCTTTCCGTGGGATGCGCTTTCCATCCTGGGACTCTCCACGATCGCACTGCTGTTGCAGCGGTATGGTCTGATCGCCCAGGCGAATAATTGGTTTATTATCGGGTTATTCTGGGCGGTCAGCTTTAATATGCCCTTTTACGGCGTCAACCATCCGCTCACGGCGCTGTTCCTGCCCTTAATCGTCATCAGCGGATTGCTGATCGGGCGCCTGTTCCAGATCACGATTGTGACGCTCTGTAGTTTCTTCGTCATGCTCTTCGCTTTCGCGGAATACAGCGGATGGCAACAGCCGCTGGTCGCCACCATCCCGATTGGAGATGCGCCGGCACTGATACGTTCGATTCTGTTGTGGGTAGGATTGTTGAACATCACTGGCTGGCTGGTCTATGTATTCGCCGAGAAGCTCGAACGCGCAACAACGATGGCGCGCGGGCAAACGCTGGCGCTGGTGCGGATCACTGGGCTTCTCAACGATAATCCCGAACTTGACCATCTGATGGCGCAGGTGTTGACAACCATCGGCGAGCAGTTGCAGGCTGACACCGTGGCTTTGTTTCTGGTTGATGAAGGCAGCGCTGCTCTGATCCGGCAGAGCGCCTACGCGAACGGGGAGGCGAGCCGTGCCGCAGCGCCCATCGAACCGGACGACATCTCGCCGTTGTGGGTTGAAATCAGCGTCCAGAAACGCCCGATCGTCGTGGCGGATGTGGCCAGTGATCACCGGCTTCGCTTCCACAAGGAGTTGCTGGTGCGAGGAGTTGGCGCCATGCTGGTGTTGCCGCTGCTGCACGATCATCGCGTCATCGGCCTCGTGACGCTCACCAACGGCGAACGACGCACCTATTTGCCGGAAGAGATCGATCTGGCGCAGGCGCTGGTTGGGCAGATGACACTGGCGCAACAGCTTGCAAAACTGGCGCAGGCCAATCGCACAGCGGCGATTGCGCAGGAGCGCAACCGGATAGCGCGTGAGCTTCACGACACGCTGGCGCAGGGCTTTACGGGGATCATCGTGCAGCTCGAGGCAGCCGAAGATGTGGTGCATACCGAACCGTCCAGCGCCATCCAGCATCTTCAACACGCCCGGCAACTGGCTCGCGAGAGCCTGAATGAAGCGCGACGTTCGGTCATGGCGCTCCTTCCGCATATGCTGGAGCATCAGCCGCTCGGAGCAGCGATTGAACGTATTGCGATAGCGCTCACCACACCCTACGGACCAACCATCACCTGCGAACAGATCGGCGCTCCACGTCCGCTGGCGCCGGCGCGAGCCCGCCATCTGCTGCGCATAACACAGGAAGCGTTGACCAACGCTCTGAAATATGCAGACGCCAGAACCATCCGCATTCGTCTATGGTACACTGACACGGCGATCAATGTACAGGTCGAAGATGATGGACGGGGCTTTGCGGTCAATGAGGTCAACCACGGATTTGGCCTGACCGGGATGCGCGAACGGGCTGATTTAATCGGTGCGGCGCTGACGATCGCGAGCCAACCGGGACACGGCACGCAGATTACGGTGAGAGCGCCGTATGAGTGAAGTCATTCACATCCTGATTGTCGACGATCACCCCATTGTGCGTGAGGGACTGGTTGCGATGCTCAATCGTCGCGCCGATCTGCAGGTGGTGGGGGAAGCCAGCAATGGTCGTGAGGCGTTGCAACTATGCGCTGCAACTCAACCGGACATCGTGTTGACTGATTTGCGCATGCCCGAGATGGATGGCGTGACTCTGATTCAGCATCTGTGCGATGTTGCCCCAAAAACACGGGTAATTGTGCTGACGACCTACGACAGCGATGAGGATATTTACCGTGCGCTGGCAGCCGGGGCGATGGCTTACCTCTTGAAAGATGCACCGCGCGACGAGTTGCTGACAACTATTCGCGCTGTCCACAGTGGGCGGAGGCACATCCCGCCAGAGGTGGCCGCCCGGCTGGCGGAACGAATCACCACAAACGAATTGACGGAGCGGGAACGTGAGGTGCTGCGGCTCATCGCACAGGGCTACAGCAACAAGAGCATTGGCGATCAACTACATATTGCCGAAGGGACGGTCAAAGCGCACGTCAACAGCATTCTGGGCAAGCTTGGCGCCCGCGATCGCACCCACGCGGTCACCATTGCCTATCAGCGCGGTCTCCTCAGTCTGCGCCAATGACTCCCCCGCAACCTGGTGACATTGTGTGCGCCGCCCCGTGGTGGGCGTGCCCGCGCCACGGGCGTTGTGCAATATTGCGAGACGTTGCGGTGCAACGTCTCTATTTTCGCAACCGCGGGTCGAGGGCGTCGCGCAGCCCGTCGCCGACGAACGAAAAACTGAGCATAATCAGGGCGATCAGGAGGGTGGGGAGCAGTCCCATGTGCCAGTAGACGCGGATGTAGGCGAACGAAGCGCCGACCATCTTGCCGAGGCTGGCGGTCGGCTCATTGATGCCGAGACCCAGGAAGCTGAGTCCGGCTTCGGTGAAGATGGCAGTGGGAACGCCAAGGGTCACGGCGATGATCAGGGGCGTGAGCGCATTCGGCAGCAGATGGCGCCAGGCGATCTGGAAGGGCGGAATGCCGATGGCGCGCGCGGCTTCGATGAACTCTTTTTCGCGCAGCGAGAAGAGTTGGGCGCGGGTGAGGCGGCAGATATCGACCCATCCGATCAGGCCGATCGCCAGGATGACATTGAACAAACCGCCGCCAAGGATCGAAATCAGGAACAATGCAAACAACAATTGCGGAATGGCGGTGAACAACTCCACGATCCGCATGACAAAGAAATCGACCCATCCTCCTAGGAAACCGGCGCTCAACCCCAGAGTCGCGCCGATGAGCAGTGCAATTGCCTGCACCGAGATGCCGACGATCAGCGAGGTGCGCACGCCGTGGATCAGGCGTTTCAACATGTCGCGCCCGACATCGTCGGTGCCCAGGACGTACCCCGCCTCGCCAGGGAACTTGCGCGCGTCGATCGGGCGGGCGAAGTTCGGCTGCGGCGCCAGCACGTCGGCGAAGATGCCGATGAACACCAGCACCCCGACCACAATCAGCGCCCCCATCGCCAGTTTGTTCTTTGAGAAGCGGATGGCGGCGTCGCGCCAGAGATTGCTGGGAGGGCGCGAAATGATCGGATCGACGGTGGTGACGGCGTTGTTCGAAACAATTGCGCTCATAGCCCTCTCTTGGTGTGGCTCAGGTCAGTTTGACACGCGGATCGATGACGGTGTAGAGCAGATCGGTGATCAGGTAAACCAGTCCCCACAGCGCAGCAATCAACAGCATCAGCGCCATGATCATTGGGTAGTCGCGATCGAGGACGCTTTCGACGAAGAATTTGCCAAGCCCTGGCACACGGAACATCGTTTCGACGAAGATCGTGCCGGTGATCAGGTCGGGAATGCGCGGACCAAGCACCGTAATGATCGGAATGAGCGCGTTCTTGACAGCATGGCGCATCACGACCATTCGTTCAGCCAACCCTTTGGCGCGCGCCGTTCGAATGTAATCCGCGGTGAAGACATCAACCAGGCTGGCGCGGGTGTAGCGGGTGGCGATGCCCATGGGACCCAATCCCAGCGCGATCATCGGCATAATGATCTGCCGCCAGTCGTCGCCCCACCCGCCGAGCGGCAACCACCGCAGTTCAACCGCAAACACCAGGATCAGCCACAGCGCAATCACAAAGTTTGGCACTGTCAGCCCAAGCGTGGCAATGAAGGTGACCACATAATCCAGGATGCTGTTCTGCCGTATCGCTGCCAGAATGCCAAGCAGAATGCCGCCGCCGAGCGCCGCGACCACGGTGATGCCGCCGAGGGTGATGCTGACGGGCCAGGTGCGCCCGATCACCTGCGCAACAGTTTCAGTCGGGCTGGAGAAGGAATACCCGAAGTCGCCGCGCAGCGCATTCGCCATGTAGTTGATGTACTGAATATGCAATGGTTGATCAAGACCATATTTGCGAAGAATATTCTCTTTTGCAGCCGGCGGCAGCGGCATATTCGGCTCGTCGAACGGTCCCCCCGGCGTGGCGTGCATCAGCAGAAATGCCACAATCGACACCAGAATGAACACAAACGCCAGCCCCGCCAGCCGCTGAGCAACATACGCAACCATTCGCGACTCCTTGGGTTAGAGGATGAGGGGTTATGGGTTGAGATCATCGATCTCCATCTAACCCCTAACCCCCACCTCCTATCTCCTACCTCCTACCTCGGCGTCCCCTTGCGATACTTCGTCACCTCATCGCTGATGTACAGCGTTTGCAGCGAGTTGCTCATCGACGTGAAACCGGGCCATTGCAAGCCAGCGAACCCGGCGACATTCGGTTCAAAGCACTCGCCGACCACATACGGCTTGTAGATGTCGGCGACGGTGCGGTGATAGATGAAGACCGCCGGCGCCTCTTCGCAGAGCAACCGCTCGGCATCCTGGAAGATCTTGATGCGCGCTTCCTGATCGGTCATCTCCGACGCTTTCAGCACCATCTCGTCGAACGTCTTGTTGAACCAGTTGTGCCGGCCGGTGCTGAGCCAGACGCCGAGCATATTCGACGGGTCGAGGAAGTCGATGCCATACGACACCATGCCGAACTGGATCTGCGTCGGCTTGGCGTTGATGGCGTCCATGAAGGTCTTGAACTCTTTGTTCGAGACCTCGACTTCGATGCCGTACTCCTGCGTAATCTCCGCCGCAATCGCCGCCGCGAGCGCCTGGCGGATCTGCGGCTCGTTGCGCAGCCAGAGGGTCAGTTTGGGGAAGCCCTTCCCACCCTCATACCCGGCTTCCTTCAGCAACGCGCGACCACGTTCGGGATCGTACCGCTGAATATCCTTCAGCCCTTCGGAGTTCGACGCCGGGAAGCCGGGCATCAGGAACGAGTATGCCGGGATGCCCTGCGTCGGCGTAATGATCGACTTGATCAGCGTATCGCGGTCGATGATGTGGCTGAACGCCTGGCGCACGCGCACATCGTTGAACGGCGGGTTCTGGCAGTCGAAGAAGAGATAGTCGGTGCGGAAGTCGGCAGCCGTCAGGCGCACCTGCTTCGACAGTTCAGGGTCGCGCGCGATGATCTCATTATCGGCGGTCTGCAACTGCTCGCCGGTCACCCGGTCCACTTCGCCCGCCTGATACCCGGCGAACATGGCTTCCGGTCGCGCAGCGATCTGGATCACGCGCTCGATGCGCGGGCGGTTGGTGCCCTTGTACGTCGGGTTGATCTCAAACACCACCCGCTCGCCCGGTTTGAACTCCTTCAGCAGGTACGGTCCGCACGAAATCGTCTTTGCCGGGTCGGCGGTGTAGAGACCGGAGCCGAACTCTTTCAGCTTAGCGGCGCTCAATACTTCGCTGTAGACCAGTTTCGCGGGCAGGAATGGAGCGGGCGTTTCGGTTTCGACCACCAGCGTATTCTTGTCCTTGGCGGTGACCCCC
This sequence comes from Roseiflexus sp., assembly GCA_034436075.1. GTDB lineage: Bacteria > Chloroflexota > Chloroflexia > Chloroflexales > Roseiflexaceae > Roseiflexus. The sequence goes on along the minus strand of DAOTWI010000102.1, from coordinate 459 downwards.
AGTTGATCCAGCGGCAGTTCGCCCGCAACGCACTTGTCCCAGTTCTTAATCGCGCCCGGCGCACTGTAGTACCAGGCGAAGTCCCAGGCATGCGCCGGGTCGGCGGCATAGCGGAAAGTCGCCACGAAGTCTTCCGCCGTCACCGGCGTACCATCGCTCCAGACCAGGTTGGGATCCAGGTTGAACGTCCAGACCTTGCCGGTGTCGTCGGAGGACCAGGAGAGCGCAGCGGCCGGTTGCACCTGGAAATCCTTGTCCAGGCGCACGAGCGTATCGCCGGTTAGGTTGGTGATGCTGCCGAACCCGCCCGATTTGTAGATCGTCTCCATCTGATTGGGGCTGGTAAAGTCGGCAGTGATGTCGAAGTAGACGACGAACGCCTGCTGCTCGAGGGGGGCGGCATTGGCGGGCAGGGTGACGCCGAGTGAGTTCGTGACGGCGCCGGCTGGCGCTGCGGTG
>DAOTWI010000101.1:0-3085 GCA_034436075.1 Roseiflexus sp. | reverse complement strand
CGGCGCGCGCCGCGCGCGGCGGACCAGCCGGGTGGAGCGCGCTATCCCGGCGGTGACGGTCACAAACGGAGGTGCTGGAAAAGGTGAACACGTTGCAGATTGAACATGGGGAGGTTTTTTCTATCTCCTACATCGCTAACTTCTAACTCCTGATCCCTCACATCTGGTTCTCAGTTCTCAATTCTCAGTTCTTCTACCCCCCGCTCCCCCGCACAATGCTGATGAACAGCACTGCTCCCGCGCTCAACAGCGCAACCAGAGCGATGGCAGCGGGAATGAGCACCGGCAACCCGTCCCACCCGGCGATGGCGGCCGCAATCGTCAATCCGGTCAGCCCAAGCGTCGCTGCCAGGACAATCAGACCGAGCGCAATGCGCGTTCCTGCCTGCGACAGCGCCGCCGCCGTGCGCCGCGCTTCGAGGTCGCGGGTCTGGATGCGCAGTTCCCCGTCATTCAACCGCTGGAGCAGGGTGCTCATCTGTTCCGGCAGTGCGCCGACAATGCCGCGCATTTCGTCGAGTTCGCGGAGGATGCGCCGCATCTGCGCGTCGGGGCTGTTCAGTTCCGCCAGTGCACGCATGGCGTATGGTCGCGCAATGCCGAACACGTCGAGCTGCGGGTCGATCTGAACGCCGATCCCTTCCATCATGATGATCGACTTCAGCAGCAGCGCCAGCGGCGCTGGCAGGCGCAGGCGATGACGCTGCAACAGCGCCAGCAGTTCTTCCCCCATCTCACGCGCCGATAGTTCTTCCAGTGAACTGCCAACGACATGATCAACGAAGCGCCGCATATCGCGCCGCAACGCGGGCGAAAGTTCACGCTGCGTCAGCATGCCCAGCCGCTGCAATGCCTGCAGGGCGCCGTCGGCGTCGCGCTCCAGCAGCGCCACCAGGAGCAACAAGAGATTTCCGGTCGTCTCGCGGTCGAGGGCAATCGCCTGCCCGAAATCAACCGCGCCGATGACCTCGCCGGGCAGCGCGAACAGATTGCCGGGATGTGGATCGCCCTGGAAGAAGCCGTCGACAAAGATTTCCTGCAGAATGAGTTCCAGACTGTGCCGCGCCAGACGTTTCCGGTCCATCCCGGCAGCATCCATGCCGCCAATATCGGTGATTTTGATGCCGAAGAGCCGCTCAGTCGTCAGCACACGCGCGCTGGTGTGGCGCCAGAAGACCCGCGGAATGCAAACGTGCGGATGACCGGCGAAGTTGGCGCGAAATCGATCCGCATTTCGCCCTTCACGACGATAATCGAGTTCGGCGCGCAGCGTCATGCCGAACTCCCACGCCAGTTCCACCAGATCGTACTGTTCGCCGAAGGGGGTGTTCTGCTGCGCCAGCGCCGCCAGTTCCGAGAGAATCGCCAGATCGATTGCCACAAGTTGCTGAATGTCGGGACGCTGCACCTTGACGACCACCGGGGTTCCGTCGGGCAGTTCGGCGCCGTGCACCTGACCGAGCGATGCCGCCGCCAGCGGTTCGCGCTCAAAGCTGCGAAAGAGGGCGTCAATCGGTTGATGCAGTTCCGCCTCAATCGTCGCAATGGCGACATCGGCGGGAAACGGAGGAACAGTATCCTGCAGTTTGTTCAGTTCCTCGATCCAGGCGGGGGGCAGCAGATCGGGGCGGGTGCTCAACGTCTGCCCCAGTTTGACGAACGTCGGACCGAGGTCGGTCAGCGCCAAACGCAGGCGCTCCGGTCCGCTGATCGGGTCGGGCGCCGGCTGGCGCACGATGCGGCGTGGCAGCGACAGAAGCGCCGTCAACCCCAACTGATCCAGCAGGTAGCCGAAACCGTACTGCCAGAAGACCTGAGCGATCTGGCGGTAGCGACCGAGATAGCGCGCCTGGCGAACGAGTGGCCACATGTGAGAACCAAGAACCAAGAACCAAGAACCGAGAACTGAGAACTGAGAACCAGATATGAGGGATCAGGAATTAGAAGTTAGCAATGTAGGAGATAGAAAACCTCCCTACTTTTGGCAACCTGTTTCCAGCATCCCGGTTGGTGATCGTCACCACCCATACCGCCCACTGCCCCGGCAGGTCCGCCGTGCGGCGCAGGCATCAACCGTCTGCCCGTTCCGCAACGGTGCACGGTCACCTCTGCTACATCCCCCTGCGGTCTGCTGCTACCTCGCCGCTTGCGCGCCTCCCCCCTCGGTGACTGTCACCGCCCGGACTGCACGCTGCACCTGGCATGTCCGCTGCGCGATGCGAGCGCCGAGTGAGCGCCCTGTCTCCCGGTAGTGACGGTCACCTCTGCTACATCCCCCTGCGGTCTGCTGCTACCTCGCCGCTTGCGCGCCTCCCCCCTCGGTGACCGTCACCGCCTGCACTGCGCGCTGCACCTGGTGGATTTCCTGCCGGTGACGGTCGCCTCCGCTGCGTCGTATCTGCGGGTGCCCACAGGGGGGCGCCCGTCAAAGGATGTCACTTGACAAACGGAGGTGGACAGAATGCGCCAATCGCGTATGATCGTGCGTGCCAAAACCGATCACACGAAAGGAGCATTCCATGCCCACCTCACCCCTGTATCTTAGCACACGCGCCCGCCTGGCGCAGCATCTGCCGCAGGCGTTGGCGAGCCAGTTGGATACGCTTGGCGCTGTGCTCGTTGGCGTCATCCAGCGTATGAGCAGTCAATGGGCGAACATCGCCCGTGCGATGCCGCGTGACACGACCGCATTGGCCAAAGAGCAACGATTGCGCCGTTGGCTGGATACTGCGCGCGTGACCCAGGCCACCCATTACCACCCGCTGGTCCAACAGGCGCTGCATGGGGTGCGCGGCCAGCGGGTCCATGTGCTGCTGGACCGCGTGCTGCTGCGCAACCAACACACCATCCTGGTGGTCAGCGTGGGGTTCCGACGTCGCTCGATCCCGCTGGTCTGGTGCGCCTTGCCGCATCGCGGGTCGAGCAATCTGCAGGAGCAGCAGGAGCGCATGCAAACGGCGGTGGCGCTGTTGCCGCCTGACGTGCGGATCTGCGTCCACGGCGAGAGCGCGTTTCGTTCGCAGGAGCTGTTCACCTGGGTGCGGGCGCAGGGCGATGACGCGCTGCTGGGCATCCGCGGCCAAAC
>DAOTWI010000100.1:0-10251 GCA_034436075.1 Roseiflexus sp. | reverse complement strand
GGCGGCTAAGCCGCCGCACCGCACCACAAAAGCGGTCCTCATTTCCCTTCGCATTACGCACAAACAGCGCGCGGCGGTCAACGTCAACATCCTTGGCACGCAATCGCAGGCATTCCAGAAGCGGTTCGGCAGGCTCACTGCAAGGCGCTGTCCGCTGCCATAGAGCAAACTGGACATCAACGCATGCACGCCGGTCAGTCGGGCGATGACCTGGCGCACCTCATCGTTCGTGAGGACGGACGGCAAGCGTTTGTCCGCGCGGGCGCGAACGGCGTCAATCGCACCGGGGTTCGTATGCAGCGCCTCCCGATCCAGAAACAGAAGGGCAGCCAGCGCCTGATTCTGGGTGGAGGCGGAGACGCGTTCGTCCACTGCCAGATGCGTCAAAAAAGCCTCAACCTCAGCGACGCCCATCTCATTGGGGTGACGTTTCTTATGGAAGAGAATGAATTGCCTGACCCATTGCACCTATGCTTCTTCGGTTCGGATCGAAGAGTGTTTCAGACGAATGGCGGCAGGCGCCTGGTCGAGGAATTTGGGAGCATGCATGGCGGAGACCTCGTTGACAGCAGAATGGCGGCAGGATACAATCGGCGGGAGAGCAGACAACGCCCAACGTGCGGTGAGCGGTTCGGCGCGCTCACCGCGATGCCTGCCGAGCCGTCGGCGCTGGCATTCCGTCATGCATCCCTCGAAGGGGATTATACGGAATGTTTCCGTGTACGGTGAGCCTGCCGAACCGCATAACGCAACGTTTCAGGGAGTCAGGCGGAAGCCGTCTAAGCGCGCCAGGCGGGGTATCAGGCGGAAGCCGTCTAATCAGTAGTTAGGCCGCAGATCCCCGCTGATGCCGAGACACACAACATGCAGTCATCCACCTTCGTCCAGGTTGCGCTAAACGGCGACCAAATTCACCCAGCCGCTCCGCGAACATCACGGAACATCGCGGAAGCAGCGAGAGCTGCAATACGTGCTGGCGCCAACTCGGTACACGTCCATGCGTTCGACCACGCTGGCCGGGAGACACTGGATGGCGTGGCGTGTGGAGAGGTGCTGCGCGGAATCCGCCGTCTATGTCCTGACACGCCGATTTCGCTGACCACTTCTGCCACGATTGTTCCCGACCCTAGCGAGCGCCTGCGCGTCGTAGCGGCATGGAATGATTTTCCCGACCTCGTGACCGCCAATCAAGGCGAAACAGGTATCGTTGAACTATGTGAGTTGCTACTCGCTCGGGGCATGGACATTGAAGCTGGTTTGCTCACGGTCAGCGATGCCCAAGCTTTTGTGGCCTCTGGTTTGGCGACCCGTTGCCGCCGCGTCCTGATCGAACCGCTTGAACTCGACGTGGACGTGGCTCTGCGCAACGCAGCTGCGATGGAAAATGTCCTGCTGGCCGCTGGAATCACGCTCGAGCAAGTGCACCACGGCTATGGTCTGGCCTGCTGGGCCGTCAACCGCCGCGCCCTGACGAGAGGACATGGGATACGCACCGGCCTGGAAGACGTCACCGTTCTACCCAATGGCTCGCCCGCTCAAGACAACGCCGAATTGGTCATGGCCGCCGTTGAGCTGGCCCGAGCATATGCCGCGGCCTAACCCCTCCATCGAGCGGACGTCCCAAAGGCTTCGCCTTTGTGCCGCCGCTCATGTCGAACGTTCGTCCGCAAGGACAAAAAGCGGAGCAATATGATACGATAGGAGCACGATGGAGAACCTGTTTGAAGGTTCGGTGCTATTCGAAGTCGAAACGCCTCTTGACTTTCGAGTCCGCGTTACCCGTGCCTACTGGACTTTGATTACTACGGTCAAGCATCCCGTCATGGCCGGGCGTGAGGCGGAAGTAGGCGAAGTATTGGAGCGGCCGGAGGAAATTCGGCAAAGTCGGAGCGATCCCGCCGTTTACCTCTTCTATCGGGCTGTGGGGCGGCGATGGATTTGTGCGGTGGCAAAGCGGTTAAATGGTGATGGCTTCTTGATTACAGCCTATCCGACAGACGCCATCAAGGAAGGTGCGCGCATATGGCCGAGGTAAAGGTGTTCTACGATCGTGTGGGCAACACGCTTACCGTCTGGTTTGGTAATCCCCAGGATGAGCACATCTGCGAGGAAACGGGGGACGAGGTTATTTTGATCAAAGATCGAGCTGGACGGGTTATCGGCTTTGAACGGTTGAATTTCTCGGTCGCCGACTCGGAACCGCTACGGGTCGCTTTTGAGACGGTGACTGTCTGAGCAACCTGCGGCCTTACTTGTGCGTCCAGCGAACACGGCTATCGTTGTGCTGGAAGCATCCGCCGGGGATGGACGAATACCGCGCCGCAAGGTGCGGACAGAGTACCCACCACGCCGCACTGCTGACACGCCGACCGTTGGGACGCACATTCATCATAGCCGTACCAGAGCGAGCGCCCGTGATCCCTGCACCGGGCGCCGGTACGCGCTCACCAGGCAGTTTTACACTACCGCGATCCTGGGCTACAATTGGCGCACATCGTGGGAGGAGGCTATGACGACGAAATCAGTTGAGATCCGCGAAGCGCAGCAGCATCTTGCAGAGTTGGTTGCTCAGGTTGCGACCGGAGAGGAAATAATCTTACTCGATGGTCAGATACCCCGTGCGCGCCTCGTGCCAATTACGCCGCATGCAGCAGGGCGCGTCCCAGGCTTACACGCGGGAAGTATGACGATGAGCGCTGATTTTGATCAGCCCTTGCCCGACGAGTTCTGGACCGGAACAACGTGAAGCTGTTGCTCGACACCCATACATTTATCTGGTGGGATAGCGATCCTGGCGAACTATCCGCCACCGCCCTGGCCTTATGCACTGATCCTGCCAATGAACTCATTCTCAGTGTCACGAGCCTATGGGAAATGCAAATCAAACACCAACTTGGCAAGTTGAGCCTGCGACTGCCGTTGAGTGTTATCATCACACATCAACAAGCGACCAATGGTGTGATCATCTTGCCAATTCTGCCGACGCATGTTTTCGCCCTGGATAGCCTGCCGATGGTTCATAAAGACCCATTTGACCGCTTATTGGTCGCGCAAGCGTACAGTGAAGGCGCTACCCTGGTCAGCGCCGAGCTATTTTCAAATCCTATCCCGTTCGTCTCGCCTGGTAACGCCATACCCCAATGTACCGCCCAACCCGGCGTTACAGTTAACCGCTTCGCGCGCGAGACAATACTTTCTGAATCTGTTCTGTGCAGCGTGCTCGCGGCAACTGAACGACAAGTCGTTGTACCGCCCCATCAACGTCCTGCCGGAATAAGCAATCGCTCGCCTGCTTACCGGCATCGCTTGTGATATACTGATCGTGCAACGAACCGTAGCCCTCAGAGAACGTCAGGAGTCGTGAGATGAACAACCCATCGGTGCTTGCGTCGTGCCTGTATAGCACGTGGCGTCTCGGCGACCAGGACCTGCGCGATGATTTGAAGCACGCAATCAAGGCATACGTCCAGCGCCACCCCGAGTTCGTTCGCGCGCTTCGTGCAGCAGTGGCGAGCTTTACCGATCCCGCTCACCCGTCGGATCGGTCTGTCTACGAGCTTGCTGCGAGTCTTTCGAGCGTCTGGCACTTTGGCGATGCAGAACTCCGCTCAGATGTCGAGGCGCTCATTCGTCGCCTGGCAAAGCGCAATCCGATGATCGTCCATGCCTTCAAGCGCATCGAGCAATCAACGGATGTGAGGGTTATTCAAGCAGCCGGGATGAAGCGCATCGACCCGTAGCCGCGCCTCCGCCAAACCTGCTGACCAAATGTGCGTTGTATCCAAAAACACGCTCCGGGTATCATCCAGGCGCCTGGATCTCCACTCAACCTGCCAACCAACCGTGCGTTGCATCCGTACACCGTACTGTCGAGCGCATGATTCTTCGTATCAGCGCCACGCTCAATCACGATACGAAACGGCGAGCGATCAATAACATTCATCAATTTTGTTGTAGATCACGGCATCACGCGGTACACTATCCGTACGCTCTGTTGAAGGATAAAGACACGGTATCGTGACAACCTCGATCACCTTGACTGAAGCGGATGCGCTCATTGCTGCAACTGCGATGCTTCGTTCCCTGACCCTGGTGACCTTAAACCAAAAACACTTTCCCAGGCTCACTACCATCATTGTGACGTATTGATGCTCCATCACCTGCATATTGCTTGCTCACGCCATCGATAGCATACTGCCCAACCCGTGCGTGCAGGTGACGTTGCTGGTTGCGGTTCTCGAGTTGGGCGCGATCGGGAACGCTCGCTGTGAACAACGCACGTACCAGGTCTATGGAAGATGCAGCGGCGCACCTGACGCTCTCCGTTGGACGGACGTGCGCGTCGCAGGCAGCGTATAATGTACTGGTAGAAGATGGCGGAAGAGAGCCGTTGTTGATTCGTCGAGCAGGAGGAAAATCGTATGAGAACGTATGTGGCAGTGATCGAACGATGTCCTGAAACCGGACTATACGTTGGCTATGTACCAGGGTTTCCTGGCGCCCATACCCAGGCCGAAACGCTGGATGAGCTGCAGCACAACCTGCGCGAAGTGATCCAGATGCTCCTGGAGGATGGCGAGCCTGAGTTAGAGACGGAGTTTGTCGGCACCCAGACGGTTATGGTTGGCTGAGATGGGCAGATTGACGGTATTGAAGCCCCGCGAAGTAGCAGCGATCCTGGAACGTCTGGGTTTCATCGAGGTACGGCAACGAGGCTCCCATAAGCAGTATCGCCATCCCGATGGCCGGAGTACGACTGTCCCGTTTCATCCGGGGAGAGACATTTCACCAATTCTGTTGCGGCAGATAGCCAGGGATATAGGTCTGACGGTCGAAGAGTTCTTAAAGCAGAGATGACGCTGCCTGACCCGCGTGCGCAACGGACGCGGCTATCATGGTGTTATGCGGCGCCCGCAGGGGGGCGCACCCGCTGGCGCAGATGACCGTCACTTGGACGGTTGACGCCGCTCTCGAAGAACTGCAAGCCTCATGCGCGCCTGCCCGCCTGCGCATCATCCGGCAGAGGTGACGGTCATCATCGGCGCGGGTGACGCTGCACCCAGAGCACCGACCGGCTGCACCCGGCGTCGATGACCGTCACCTGGGCGGTTGACGCCGCTCTCGGAGAACTGCAAGCCTCATTCGCGCCTGCCCGCCTGCGCATCATCCGGCAGAGGTGACGGTCATCACTGGGGCAGCCGGGGGGCGCGCCCGCCAGCGTCGATGACCGTCACTTGGGCGGTTGCGCAGCGAGCAGAGAACAGACAGCATATCCGCACCCGGATGTCCGCGCCGCACCCGCCAGCGTCGATGACCGTCACCTGCGCGGTTGCGCAGCGAGCAGAGAACAGACAGCATATCCGCACCCGGATGTCCGCGCCGCGCCCAGCATGGGTGACGGTCATCACTGAGGGGATGGTCAATGCTCCAGATGGTACGGCACGCTCGTCACTACTTTGCCGCGGCTGAAGAAGAGCGCCGCTTTGAGTTGCAGCCCGGTCTGATTGTGGAGCATGTGTTGCCACCACTTCGATGGCACAAACTCTGGCAGGATGATCGTCAGTACGTCGTCGTCGTAGCGCGCTTCGACTTCGTCGATGTACTGGAGCAGCGGCTGCATCAGTGAGCGGTACGGCGACGGCAGAATGACCAGCGGGATGCCGCATCCCCATTCGTTCCATTTGCGCCTGATCTTTTCCGTATTCTCCGCATCAAGATCGACATATACCGCCGTTACATTGTCGGGCGCGATCGACAGCGCGTATTGCAGCGCGGGGATCACGCCGCGATGCACGCCGCTGACCAGCACCAGCGCCGTGTGACGCCGCACTGGCGAGGGGCGCGGCGCGCCTTCCAGCGACAATTGCTCGGCGACCGCAACATAGTGATTGTGGATGCTCAACAACACGATCACCATGATGGGAATGAGCAGCAGCACTGCCCACGCCCCCTCGCGGAACTTCGTCACCGCCAGCACCAGCATCACGATCCCGGTCATCAGCGCGCCGAAGCCGTTGATCATGGCGCTGCGGCGCCATCCTGGCGTCTGCACCCGTCGCCAGCGCTGCACCATGCCGACCTGCGAGATGGTGAATGAGATGAACACGCCAACGGCGTAGAGCGGCAACAATGCCTGTTCACGCGCGTGGAAGGCGACCACCAGGATCGACGCGATCAGCCCCAGGGCGACGATGCCGTTCGAGAATACTAGCCGGTCGCCGCGCTGGGTGAACTGGCGCGGGAAATACCGGTCGTGCGCCAGGAAGTACGCCAGCCGGGGAAAGTCGGCAAAGGCGGTGTTCGACGCCAGCACCAGGATCGCCATCGTCGCAATCTGGAGCAGGAAGTAGAACGGCGACCCCGCGCCGAAAATCGCGCGGGCGAGTTGCGAGTTCGCCGTTTCCGGCTCGTGGCTGCCGTCGGGAATGATGTGATAGGCATTCGCCAGCACGGTGATGCCGAGGAACATGGTGATGAGCAGCGCCGCCATAATCGCCAGCGTCATCGCAGCATTGCGCGCCTCCGGCTTCTTGAAAGCCGGCACGCCGTCGGCAATCGCTTCGATGCCGGTCAGCGCCGTGCATCCTGCCGCAAATGCGCGCAAAATCAGGAACAATGAGAGAGCGCTTGCCTCCGCTGGCAGGTGCGGCGTCTGCGGCGGCGGCGCAGGGGTGACATTGCCGGTCACGACATGCCACAGCCCTGTGCCAATCAACAGGAACATGCTGGCGACGAAGGTGTACGTCGGAATGGCGAACATCGCCCCCGACTCCTTCATGCCGCGCAGGTTCGCCAGGCTGACCAGACCGATTAACCCGACTGCCAGTTCGACGCGGTACGGTTCCAGCACGGGCCAGGCGGAGGTGATCGCCGCCACCCCTGCCGACATGCTGACTGCGACGGTCAGGATGTAGTCGATCAGCAGCGCCGACGCCGCCGTGAGCGACGGGATCGTACCCAGATTTTCCCGCGCAACAACATAGGTGCCGCCTCCCTGCGGGTAGGCTTTGATCGTCTGGCTGTAGGAGAAGGCGACGGTCATCAACAGCACGGCGATGCCGAGCGCCAGCGGGGTGGCGAGCCAGAGCGCCGCCGCGCCAGCCACTGAGAGAACGATCAGGATCGCCTCGGTGGCGTATGCCGTCGATGAGAGGGCGTCGGACGAGAAGACGGCAAGCGCCAGGCGCTTGGGCAGTCGTTCGTGGGCTAACTGTTCGTTGGCGAGCGGACGGCCAACGACCAGACGTTTGATTTCCGCAATCATATGCTTTCGTTGCTCCCTCGCACAGGTTGTGCACCCAGAGAGATATTTTTTCTCGAACAAAAAGCGGCCCGCGCTGCGGGGATCATCGTCGCTGATCACCTCGCGCCGACCGCGCTGTTTACTTTCTGGTTGCTGCCTGGGCGTTCGGAGATGCTTTGGGCTTCTTTCCTGTACAGGCAGCATCGTTCCAGAAGATGCCGCCACGGATTCGTCCCTTTATGTTGGTAGATCGTAGCACGCAAGGAAAAAAATCAAGAGAAGAAATTGTTACTCCTGCGTGACGGTATCGCTACTCTTCAAGCGCATCCGCCAATACTTCGGCAAGGTGCCGCGCATGCCGTCCAGTTCCATCCGCAATCTGCTGGCGGCAACTGGTTCCCATTGCGACAACCACTGCATCGCCTGGCAGTGCGCGCACCGCCGGGAAGAGCGCCCGCTCGCCGATCTTCTGCGAGATGGCGTAATGCTCCGCTTCGTACCCGAAGGAACCCGCCATGCCACAACACCCGCTATCGAACTCGCGCACGTCGGCGCCGGGGATCATGCGGAGCAGCGCCAGCGCGTGCTGGCTGCCGATCAGCGCCTTCTGGTGGCAGTGCCCATGGAACAGATACCGGCGCGGCGCCTGTTCGCGGAAGCGCAATGGTGCGCGACCGGCGCGCACCTCGCGCGCCAGAAACTCGTCGAACAGGAACGACATCTGCGCCAGCGTCGCGGTGCGCGGATCGTCGAGCAGGTCGGGGTACTCGTCGCGGAAGGTCAGAATGCAACTCGGCTCAAGCCCGATGATCGGAATCCCGGCGGCGGCGTAGGGTCCCAGCGCGTCGAGCTGGCGCTGCGCCAGCGCCTTGACCTCTTTCAGCAACCCCTTCGAGATTTGCGGTCGTCCGCAGCAGACGCGGCGCGCCGGCAGGATCACGCGGTACCCGGCGGCTTCCAGGACGCGCACCGCCGCCTGTGCAATGTGCGGATCGTTGTAGTCGGCAAAGGTGTCGGGAAAGAGCACAACCGAGGGACGGCCGGCATCGACTGACTCCCGGCGGCTGGCGAACCAGCGGTGGAATGGCTGCGCTGCGAATGGCGGCAGGCGGCGGTGGCGGCTAACGCCGATCAATCGTTCCTGAAGCGGCGGAACGAATGGCAGCGCCAGCGCACGGTTCGCCAGCGGCGCGAGGCGACTGCCGAGTTCGTTGATCATCCGAATGTTGCCGAACACGCGCGACCGCAATGGGATGCCGTGCTGCTCGTAGTAGATCGACAGCCATTCCGATTTCAGGCGCGTCATGTTGACCCGCGACGGGCATTCGCCGGTGCATCCTTTGCATTCCAGGCAGAGGTCCATGACCTCTTTCATCCGGGCGCTGGTCAGCGCGTCAAGCGGGAGCGCGCCAGAAAAGACCATACGCAGCGCATTCGCGCGACCGCGGGTTGAATGTTCTTCGTCGCGCGTCACCATATAACTGGGGCACATTGTGCCGCCGAAGACTTTGCGGCACAGACCGTTGCCGTTGCACAACTCGACCGCGCCGACGATGCCGCCGGTGTCGCCAAAGCGAAAATGGGTGTGCAACTGGATCGGACGATAACGCTCGCCGTAACGCAGGTTTCGGTCCATCGGCGGAGCATCGACGATTTTGCCGGGATTAAGGATGTCGTAAGGGTCAAAGGTATGCTTAATCTCACGAAACGCTTCGTAGAGCGTTTCGCCGAACAACTCGCGGTTGAACTCAGCACGCAGCATGCCGTCCCCGTGTTCGCCGGAGAGCGCGCCGCCGAACGCGATCACCATGTCCTTAATTTCCTCGGCAATCGTGCGCATGGTGCGCACATCACCGGCGTTCTTCAGATTGAGCAGCGGGCGGGCGTGGATGACGCCGACGCTGGCGTGCCCGTAAAAAGCGACCTGCACGCCATGCGCGCGGCAGATGTCGCGGAAGCGCCGCAGGTAGACGTGCAACTTCTCCGGCGGCACGGCGGAGTCCTCAACGAACGTTTCGGGCTTCAGGTCGGGCGAGAGAGACTGGAGCAGCGGCAACCCCGCCTTGCGCACCGCCAGCACCGCATTCTTCTGGCGCGCATCGACGACACGGGTGATGGCGCTGCACCGGGGGCGCAGATGCTGTTCCAGCCGCGCCAGGCTGGCGCGCACCTCGTCATCGCTCTCGCCGAAGAACTCGACCTGAAGCAGCGCATCTGGCATTCCCCGGACGAACATCGCCAGATACTGCGCATATTCGCGCGATTTGCGCGTCAGATCGAGCAGAATGCCGTCCATCAATTCGACGGCTGCTGGCTGGCATTCCAGGCAGGGCACAACCGCGTCGAGCGCGGCATCGAGGGTGTCGAACTCCAGAATGGCGATGGCAGTATATTTCGGGCGTGGCACGAGGCGCACGCGCGCCGCCAGCACGAGCGCCAGCGTTCCTTCCGAGCCGACGATCATGTTCGCCATGTTGAAACGCCGGTCGGGCGAGCGCGCACCGAACATGATGCCGTAGCGCGTGTGACCGTCTTCGATCACCGGAACAAACGCATCGAGGTTGTACCCGCCGACGCGCCGCAGCACTCTGGGGTAGCGCCGCGCAATCTCGCCCGCGTGCTCGCGCGCCAGGCGCGCCACCGTGCGATAGATGCGCCCTTCGAGTCCGGTATCTGCGAGCCGGTCGTGCAGTTCCGCCTCGTCGAGCGGGCGGAAGTTGGTGATGCTGCCGTCCGACAGCATCACCTTCAACTCCAGCGTGTGATCGATAGTCTTGCCGTACACCAGCGAGTACATGCCGGACGAATTGTTGGCGATCATGCCGCCGATCGTCGCGCGGTTCGATGGAGAGACATCCGGCGCAAACTTCAGATGGTGCGGCGCCAGGTCTGCATTCAACTGGTCAAGGATGATCCCTGGTTCGATCCATGCCCACTGTTCGGCGACATTCACCTCCAGCAGGCGGTTCATATATTTGGTGAAATCGAGGTGAATAGCGCGCCCCACC
>DAOTWI010000099.1:0-2881 GCA_034436075.1 Roseiflexus sp. | reverse complement strand
CGCGCCGCGACAGGCTCACCTTGCCAGTGCCAGGCTCGATGCCGATGACCATAACATTGATCTCATCGCCCATCTTGATCACGTCCTCAACATTCTCGACCCGCTGGACGTCGAGTTCGGAGACGTGCACCATGCCGTCTTTGCCCGGCGCCAGGTTGACGAACGCGCCGAACGGCATGATCCGCACCACCTTGCCGAGGAAGATGTCGCCAACCTTGATCTCGCGGGTCAGCGCCTCGACCATGGTCACCGCCTGTTGCGCAGCGGCGGCGTCAGCCGTCGAGATATACACCCGCCCATCTTCCTCGATGTCGATCTGGGCGCCAGTGGACTCGGTAATGCCGCGGATCGTCTTGCCGCCAGGACCGATGAGCGCGCCGATCTTCTCCGGGTTGATCTGCAAGGTAATGATGCGCGGCGCATAGGGCGACAGTTCCCTGCGCGGCTCGCTGATCACCGCATTCATCTTATCGAGGACATACAGGCGCCCCTCGCGCGCCTGGGCAAACGCTTCGCGCATAATCTCATAGGTGATGCCGGTCGTCTTGATATCCATCTGCAACCCGGTGACGCCCTGCGCAGTGCCGGCGACCTTAAAATCCATATCGCCCAGGTGGTCTTCGAGTCCCTGAATGTCGGTCAACACGCGCCAGCGCCCATCTTTGCCAGTAATCAACCCCATCGCAATCCCGGCGACTGGCGCCTTGATCGGCACGCCGGCGTCCATGAGCGCCAGCGACGATCCGCAGACCGACGCCATCGACGAGGAGCCGTTCGAGGAGAGGGTTTCGGACACCAGGCGCATCGTGTACGGGAACTCTTCTTTCGGCGGCAGCACGGCAAGGAGCGACCGCTCCGCCAGCGCACCGTGACCAATATCGCGGCGACGCGGCGAACCGAGGCGGCGGATCTCACCCGTGCTGAACGGCGGGAAGTTATAGTGATGGATGTAGCGCTTGGTCGTCTCAATGCCGAGATCATCGAGGCGCTGCTCCTCGGCGGGCGAACCGAGCGTCGCCAGCGTCAGCACCTGCGTCTGACCGCGGGTGAACAGACCCGACCCGTGCACCCGCGGGATCAGGCCGACCTCGACCGAAATCGGGCGAATATCCTTCGGACCGCGTCCATCGACCCGCTCGCCGCGTTCGAGGATCATGCGCCGCACCTCTTCGTACAGAATGTTCTCGAATGCGGCAGAAACCGCAGCAGTGCGCGCGTTGAGTTCCTCTTCCGGTTCATCGGCGGTGAAATGCGCGATCACCTCGCGCTTGAGCGCCTCGGTCTGCTCATCGCGCACCATCTTGTTCGCATCAGTGATCGCCTCGTACAACCGGTTCCCCAGCCACTGCTGGATCGCCTCTTCGAGCGACGTATCGACTGGCGGCGGAACGAACTCTTTCTTCGGGCGACCTGCCAGTTTCACCAGTTCGTTTTGCAGATCGCAGATCTGCTTGCAGACCTGGTGCCCCTGCATAACCGCCTCGAGCATTACCTCTTCGGGCAGTTCCTTGGCGCCTGCCTCGACCATCAGCACCGCATCCTTCGTGCCAGCCACCACCAGATCGAGATCGCTGCTCGCCATGTCGGACATTGGCGGGTTGATCTGGAGTTTGCCGTCGATATACCCGACCTGCACCGCGCCGACCGGACCGAGGAACGGGATGTCGGAGATCGCCAGCGCTGCCGAAGCGGCAATAATCGCCAGCGGCGCGGGATCGTTGACCATATCGATGGAAAAGGTGGTGACAATAATCTGCACCTCGTTGCGGTAGCCTTCCGGGAAGAGTGGGCGCAGCGGACGATCGGTGAGCCGCGACGTCAGGATGGCGCCCTCGGTGGGCTTGCCTTCACGTTTGAAGAAACTGCCGGGGATTTTGCCGGCGGCGTACATTTTCTCTTCGTAATCAACCGTCAACGGAAAGAAATCCGCATCAGCGCGCGGTTCCTTCGATGCCACTGCCGTTGCCAGCAGCATCGTATCGCCGCACCGCACCACCACCGCGCCATTCGCCTGCTCGGCGAAGCGCCCGGTTTCCAGGGTGAGCGTGCGGCCTGCAATCTCCATACTGACTGAATGAATCTGACGTTCTGACATAATCCTTCCTTGCATGCGGACCGTTGACCGGTCCAATGCGGGACGTCAGGCACTGGAGGCTGCGGTCGAACGCCGTTCGACCACAAGCTCCAATTCCTGACAGCCCCAACGCATACCTCCAATAAATGCGAGCCTGAGGCGCACACCCCAGGCTCACACACTCGCTATGGGTTGTCATGGGGAGTGCGCACCGGCAATGCTCCACCCCATCCGCAAACCAGGCGTTCTCCAGAGACTGGAACACGCAGCGCGCCTGCGCTACGCCCCATGACGGCACACTGATCGAGCGACGTATACACCCCTGACGCCATACTAGCGACGCAACCCCAGACTGTCGATCAACTTCCGATACGCATCTTTGTCTTTGCTTGCGAGATACGCCAGCAACCGGCGGCGGCGACCGACCAGTTTCAGCAACCCGCGCCGTGAATGATGATCGTGCGGGTGCACTTTCAGGTGCTCGATCAACCCATTGATCCGCTCCGTCAGCAGCGCGACCTGCACCTGCGGCGAGCCGGTGTCGCTGCCATGCACCTGATAATCAGCGATGATTGCCGTCTTTTCGTCTTTTTCCAGCGCCACGAGGCAACTCCTTGCATCTAATCGCGAGCAGGCTGGCGCAGCCTGTCGTTCACGTCTTCCAAACCACGTATAAGTATACCATAAGATGCATGATCGTGGGGTGCAGGCATGCATTGTCAGGCGGCAAGCAATCGCGTCCCCGCTGCGCTGCGCCCTGGCTGGCGACTGACCCCCAACCCCCCGCAAGCGGGGGGTGTGCCGGGC
>DAOTWI010000098.1:0-7409 GCA_034436075.1 Roseiflexus sp. | reverse complement strand
GTTCCCGTCCGCGCAGGCGGACGGTCGGCCGCAGGCCCGCCAGGAGCGATTTCAATCGCTGACAGCCGGAGCGTCGTTTCCTGACACATCATGCCTGCACCCGTTTATTTGGCGGAACTGTCGCTCTGTTGCGCGGGAGGCGCCAGGTTTTCGGGGAAGCAGCGGCTCTATGTTCGTCAGCAAATCCCGGACATCGACGGTTGCTGTCTTCCACACCTCATTCCAGTCTACGACATCGTAGCCGTGAATAAGGTGATCGCGCATGCCTGCGATGAGCGACCAGGGAATAGTGGAATGCTGTGCGCGAAATTCACGTGAAAGCCGCTTGACCGCTTCACCCGCGACCAGTAACTGATACAGCACAGCAGATTGGGTCTTGACATCGCTCAAGAGTGCGTCTTTCGTCATCCCGGCGACAAATGCTGTTATCAGGCGCGCTGCATGGGCGATATCGAGCAGAGCGGCTTCATCCCGTTGCATGAACTTCCTCTGCAATAGGAAACAGAGGCCTTGCCGTCTTCAGAATCTCCTGACGACGCAGCCAGTTGGAGCTTTGCAGGAGGGCGCGTTTGCTGATGAGATCAACGTTCCTCTGAAACAGCGCCTGGAGTTCTTGCTGCATCTGCACATGGTCGAGTAATCCCCAATCTGCGCCCTCCTCAAAGTCAACAAGAACATCTAGATCGCTCTCTTCCGAAAAATCATCGCGTAAAACCGAGCCGAACAGCGCCAGTTGGCGAATCTTCCAGCGCTGGCAGAACGACGCGATTTCGTTAGCGGGAATGATGATGCGCCACTCATTCATGTCTTTTTCGGGTAATCGCATGTGTGTGTCATCCTGGCGTCTCTTAGCGCTGTGCAGCCGCGGGTCACTGCGCCTGGCGCGCCCGCCTTCCACCATGCAGACTGATTATATCTCTCCAAAACAGAAGACACAAACAGCAGCGCATGGACGTTCTTTCACACACACAGCCGCGTATCGCCTGGCGTATGCCCGAACACCCGGTCCAGCCAGTCGAAGATCACCAGGTGCGCCAGGCGCAGATTGTTCACCTGGCAATGCCCATCGGCGCCCTCGGCAGCGGTGAATTCGCAGAGCGTGACATCGACGCTGCGCTGACGGAAATCGCGGTAGAGTTCGCGCGTCTGGCGCTTCAGTTCGTCGCCCTCGCCTTCGCTCATCAGAAACAACGACGGTACAGCGATCCTGGCGTAATCCACCCGCTTTGCCAGGGCAACCACGCCATCCACGACGCTCTTGAAGTCGGTTGCGCCGAACTGCCAGGCATACTTGTCGAGGTTGATCTCGGCGCTCTTGTTGAATGCGCCCACCAACCGCATGAACGTGTTAAGCATCCAGCCCGGCGCTTTCATCGCGCCGCCGAACTCGCGTCGAAATACTTCGACCAGATCGAAGATGGGCGTGCTGGCGATCCAGGCGTTGATGCGCGGGTCGGACGACACCGCCAGCGCCGTGGTGTAGCCGCCGCCGCTGACGCCGTACATGGCGATCCGCTCAGGACGAACGGCGGCGTGCGCTTCGAGCCAGTCGAGTACGGCGCTGATCGGGCGTTCCATGTCTACCCGGAAATGGAACCCGCGATTCGGCGTCATCCCCTGCCCTGGCAGATCGACCATCACGACATTGTAGCCCCGTTTCCAGCCAGGGTAGCCCGCGAAGTAGAACAGGTCTTCACGGAACGTGTCGCCGCCGCCCACCATGACCACCGCCGGACGCGGCTGCTGATCGTGCTCCAGATAATACCCCGGCAGCGTCGCGTGCTCGAACGGAACCTCAATCGGGCGCATCGGCGCGCCGATCAGGTCGATGCCCCGCTGAAACGCCCCCTCCATCGTCTGGACGCGCGCGCTGAAGTCGCTCGCGCCAGGATGGGTGTACTGTAATGCCGATCGGTACGCATACGCCGCGCCAAGGTAGAGTTGTCCCGCAGCCCGCCGATGCCCGTGCTTGAGAAACTCCTGCGCTCGTTCCGCCTGATAGTCGCCCTGCCGCCAGAAGCCGTCGCGCCAGCCGTCCGGGTCGCCGTCCCGAATGTTGTGGACGGCGTAGAAGACCTGTGCTGGCGACATGCCGACGATCTGGCTCACTCCCAGCGCCCAGTTGAACATGAAGTCCATATCGCCGTTCTTAAACCGCGTGGTGTGCTTCTGCCGCTTCAGGATGACGTCGTTCTCTTGCATGGCGGGTCTCCTTTGCGAAGAGATGTTGTCGTCGCCGTCGTGAACGTTCGCTCCCTCGTCGTGCTGCACCTGTTCGTTTATTCGCTGAAATCCAGCGATGCCCCATCGTCCGGTTGCTGGATGCTCCCCGCGCGCACGCCGCGCACGAAGATGTCCACCAGGCTGTCGGCGGCGCGTTGCGGATTCAGCGGGCTTGGCGCCGCGATGTGCCACTTGTGCAGCGCGCTCGCCAGACCGAAGAACGCGCGCACCACCGCTTCCGGGTCGAGCGCGGGATCGATCTCCCCCTGCGCAATGCCGCGCTGCACCAGCGCGACGATATCGTCGCTGATGCGCCGGATGCATCCAAACGCCTCATCGTTGGCGCAGAGCAGGCGGAAGATTTCGGGCCAGGGACCGATGCCGAGAAGGTGCATCTGCACCTGGCGCTGGAGAATCTGGCGCATAATGAAGCACAACTGCTCCATCGGCGAACGGTCCGCCTGCGACTCGATCAGCGCGACCATCTGTTTCATTTCGCGCGTCGCCGCTTCGACGACCAGTTCTTCCTTGGTGGCGAAATGGGTGTAGAGCGTCGGTTTGGAGATGCCGACACGGGCTGCCAGTTCGTCCATCGACATGGCGCTGTAGCCTTTCTCCGCAACCATTTCCTGCGCGGCGCTCATGATTTCCTCGCGGAGCGCCTGCTTCTGCCGCTCACGAAGTGTCAGAGTCATAGGTTTTCCTCTCAGGGGTGACAGTTACATCACCTTTGCCGGCAGCCCGGCGGATGAAGCCGCAGGCTACGGGATGCGAAGCCCGCCTTCGCGGGCTGAACCGGGCGGCGCCGGAGTATCTTCTCAAACGCCATCGGCTGCGGGCTGTGGTTGTGAAGCCTGCCTTCGCGGGCTATACGAATCATGCCTCACGTCTCTCGCCTCACGTCTCTTGCCTCACACCTGCTTTGCTTAACCACAGAGCCACAGAGGACACCGAGAGCTCCAAAAGACTGGTCTTTTCCTGGACTTTCTCACCTCACGCCTCACGCCTCACACCTCACGCCTCACACCTCACGCCTCACGCCTCACACCTCACGCCTCTCACCCCACGCCTCACGTCTCTCGCCTCATGCCTCCACATCCATCCCACCTTCCACCTGCTCTGTTGAACCACAAAGCCACAGAGGACACAGAGAGCTCCAAAAGACTTGTCTTTTCCTGGACCTTCTCACCTCACGCCTCTCACCTCACGCCTCTCGCCTCTCGCCTCGACATCCACCCCGCACGCGCTTCCGTATACCTTCATCAGAACATAAAAGCCTACCAACCAGTCAAAAATTCCTACTTGCGCGTAAAGGTATTTTACTGTATAGTAGTTCTGTTGTAAAGCGCGTTCTGGAACCCGTCGTTCCACAGCGCGACGCGCGGCGCGGCGCAGGCGATTCGGCAAAGCTTCTCGCCGCGTTTTTTGTTTGAGTTTCAACCCAACTCCCGCCTGTGGCGGGCACACACGGAGGCAGGCGTGCATGGCAATCCAACGACGTGAAGAGAAACTCAACGGTATGCCCATTTCGGACACCTCGATCCGTCAGCCGGTGTTTGTGACGATGCTCATGCTGCTGACGGTCGTGTTTGGCATTCTGGCGTTCCGCTCGCTGCCGGTCAATCTACTTCCCGATTTCGAGGTGCCGGTCATCGCCATTAGCGTCCCGTATCCCGGCGCCGGTCCCGAAAGCGTCGCCGATCAGGTCGCCAAACCGATCGAGGACGCGGTCAACACCATCGAGGGCATCGAAAATATCACCACTAACGCCAGCGAGGGTCTTGCGGTCATCATTCTCGAGTTTGCCCAGGGTACCGACATCAACCGTGCCGATCAGGACGTTCGCGAAAAGGTGAATGCCATTCGCCCGACGCTGCCGCGCGATGTCCGCGAGCCGATCTTCCAGAAGTTCGACCCGAACGCCGCGCCGATCATCTCTTTCGCCATTGCCGGAACGCAGAACCAATCGCCGCTCGAGGTGCGCCGGATTGTCGATAACGAGGTCTCGCCGCTGATCCAGCGCGCGCCAGGCGTCGGCTCGGTGCAGATCGCCGGCGGTCTCCAGCGCCAGATCAATGTCCAGATGGACCTGGAGAAACTGCGCGCTTATGGCATTCTGCCGGTGCAGATCACCCGTTCGCTGCAGCAGGCGAATACCAACCTCGGTCTCGGTTCGATTACTGCCGGTTCACAGGAGATCAACCTGCGTGCGCCGTCGCTCCTGCAAACGCCCGAAGATATTGCAAAAATCCAGATCACTGGCACGCCGTACCGCATCGGCGATGTGGCAACCATCGAAGATGGCGTCGCCGAAAAGCGCAGTTACACCCGCCTCAACGGCGTCGAAGCGATTATTGTCGATGTCCGCAAGCAGAGTGGCGCCAACACCGTTGCGGTCGCCGATAATGCAAAGGCTGCCATCGAACGCGCGCTCGCCAATCGCAGCGACCTGACGTATATCACACCGCGCGACTCGTCGGAAGCGGTGCGCCAGTCGACGATCAGTTCGCTCGAAGAATTGATCTATGCGTCGGTGGCGGCGCTGCTAGTGGTCATGCTCTTCTTCAGCGGCATGCGCAACATGCTCGTCACCGCTGCCGCGCCTGCCGCCATCGCCCTGGTTGGTCTCGTCATCCTCCCCGCCATCGGCGTGCCGGTCGACAAAGTGATCGTGCTGGCGATTGCGATCGGCTTGCTGGTGGTGCTCACGTTCATCCGCGACCGCAATACCCTGGTGACGATGGCTGGTCTGCCGATCATTTTGATGGGCACCTTTGCGCTGATGCCGGTGTTTGGGTTGACGATCAACCTGATTACGCTGCTGGCGCTGGCGCTGTGTGTCGGTCTGGTGATCGACGACGCCATTGTGGTGCGCGAGAATATCTTCCGCCATACGCAGCGCGGTGAGACGCCGCGCGTCGCTGCCAGCAAGGGCACGGCGGAAGTGGCGCTCTCGGTGGTGGCGATGACCCTGACGGTCGTTGCGGTCTTCGTGCCGGTGACGTTTACGACTGGCACGACTGGCATTATCTTCAAGTCGTTCGGCATTACGATTGCCGTCGCCATTCTCCTTTCGCTGGTGGAAGCGTTCATGTTCGCGCCGATGCTCTCCGCCAATCTCTTCCGCCGCCAGAAGGTGCAACCGCATCCGCACGATGAGGCGCATTCGCACACCGGCGATGTCGGGCGTGCGGCGCGGCGTCTGCGCAATATCGATCCCAATCAGGCGGACGCCAGCCTGCTCCACGAAGCCGAAGAAGATCCGGGTCCGCTGGGCCGGTTCTATGAGCGCGTCCTCTCCTGGAGCCTGAGCAGCCTGCGCAATCGCCTGATTGTCGTGTTCACTGCGATTATGGTGCTGGTGCTGAGTTTTGCCGTCGCCCGCGGCTTGAAGTTCAGCTTCTTCCCGCAGCAGGACTCTGGCGAGTTCCTGGTCGGGTTCGAGTTGCCGCCCGGCATCGCCCTTGTGGAGACCGACCGGCTCGCGCGGCAGGCGGAGCAGATTATGCTGGCTGATCCGGATGTCGAGTCGGTCATCAGCACCGTCGGCTTCACCGGGGCGCCGGAGCGCGCTGAGTTCTTCGTGCGCCTGAAGGACGATGTGCCGACCCGTTCGGTTGAGGATCGTCTGCGTCCGCAACTGGCGTTCCTGCCGAATCTGACGTTCGGTCTGCCGTCGATCGGCGTGCCGACATCAACCGGCGTCACCGGTCGCCAGTTGCAGTTGAGCCTGCAAACCACCGAGCCGGTGCAAAATTTGGCGCCAGTGATCGAGCAGATCAAAGCGGAAATGGCAGCCATCCCCGGTGTGGTTGATATTGACACCAACTATCGCCCCGGCAAGCCGGAACTGCGTTTCATCGCCGACCCGGAGCGCATCGGCGACCTCGGGATCACCAATGACGAGATCGCGTCGTCGGTGCGCGCCCTCGTGAATGGCGATCGGGCGACGGTGTTGCGGAAGGAAGGGCAGGATATTGAAATTATCGTGCGCCTGCGCCCCGAAGATCGCGCCACGCCGGAAGCGTTGCAGAATATCGCCATTCCAACCCGCAGCGGCACGGTTCCGTTGAGTGCGCTGGGGCGGATTGAACTTGCGTCGACGCCGCAGACGATCCGGCGCTACGACAAACTCAATCAGGTGATCATCGGCGCCAACCTCCAGGGGCGCAACCTTGGCGAGGTGCAGAGCGAACTGCAACAGCGTCTGGATGCGAAGGGGATCATCCCGCCGACTGTCATCGCCAGCTTCACCGGTCTGGTTCAGCAGCAAACCGAAGGGTTCGGGTCGCTGTATCTGGCAATGCTCCTGTCGGTGATCTTCGTCTACATGGTGCTGGCATCGCAGTTCGGCTCGTTCACGCAACCGCTGGTGATTATGATGGCGATGCCGTTCAGTTTCATCGGCGCGTTCCTGGCGTTGCGCCTGATCAATGTCGATCTCGACATCACCGGCATGATCGGGTTGATTATGCTTCTCGGTCTGGTGGTAAAGAACTCGATCCTGCTCGTGGACTTCACCAACCGCCTGCGGCGCGCCGGGCTCGACAAGCATGCCGCGCTCGAACTCGCCGGCGCCATCCGTCTCCGTCCGATCCTGATGACCACCCTCTCGCTGGTGGCTGGCGCTTTGCCGGTGGCAGTGGGCATTCACCTGATCGGCACCGGCGAAGGCGGCGAGTTCCGCAAGGGGCTGGCAACCGTGTTGATCGGCGGGTTGATGACTTCGATGCTGCTGACGCTGCTCGTCGTGCCGACGGCCTACAGCCTGATGGAGTCGTTCACCGAGCGCGTATCGAACTGGTTCCGCCGTCGCTTCGACCCGGAAGGGTGGGCGGAAGAGCAGGCGGCAAAAGAAGCGGAACTGGCGCCGGTCAACGGCAGCGTCCCGGCGGTTGCTCTGACCCTCGTGAATGGCGGGACGGTGAGCGTGCCGTTCAATCAGGTGCACGAGGAAGACGCCAACGGACATGCGTCGGTCGATGCGCCGAAGAAGGCGGCAGAGTGAACGAGGCGCGAGGTGAGAGGCGTAAGGCGTAAGGTGAGAGGTGAGAGGCGCGAGGGGTTGCCGCCGTAGAGACGTTGCATTGCAACGTCTCCACACTCCACACATCGTAACGTCGCCACACATCGCAACGTCGCCACAGCGGTGGCAGGCGCATCACCATATCGGACAATTCACAGAC
>DAOTWI010000097.1:0-1703 GCA_034436075.1 Roseiflexus sp. | reverse complement strand
CGCGCCGCGCCAGCAGATCACCGACAATGTGCGCGACGCGGTGCGCGAGTATGCGCCCGACGGCGAAGCCTTCCTTGAGCGCAACGGGTTGGAGGTGATCATCAGCGTGCCGGACGGCGAACGCCTGGCGCAAAAGACGCTCAACCCGCGGCTGGGGATTATCGGCGGCATCAGCATCCTCGGCACAACCGGCAAGGTCTTTCCGTACAGCACGGCATCGTGGCGCGCCAGCGTCATTCAGGCGGTTGAAATGGCGGCGCGCAATCATGTCGCAAAGGTAGTGCTCTGCACCGGCGGACGCTCGGAGAAGTTCGCCATGCGCCTCTTCCCCGAATTGCCGGAACTGGCATTCGTGGAGTTGAGCGTCTTCACCGGCGACGCGCTGAAAACCTGTGTCGCGTGCGGCGTCGAGGAAGCCGTGTTCGTCGGCATGATCGGCAAGATGATCAAGACCGCGCAGGGACATATGCAGACCCACGTCGCCGGCAATCAGGTCGATTTTGCGTTTCTGGCGCAGGTTTGCCGGGACGCCGGCGCGCCGCAGGCGCTGATTGACGCAGTTGCCAGCGCCAACACGGGGCGCCATTTTCTGGAACTCTGCCAGGAGTATGGGCAGACGGCGCCGCTCCAGCGGATTGTCGATCTGGCGCTCATGCACTGCCTGCGCTTTATCGAGGCGCAGGGGGGCGCCATGGGGTTCGAGACCGTGCTGGTCGATTTCGATGGCAGGGTGCTTGCCCGCGCCAGCGCGCCCAAACCGACGCGCGCCGCCACACCGGTCGGCGATGCGCGTCCGCTGATTGAGCGCCTGGTCAGTGAACCGTTCGACGTTGACGACGATGATGAGCCGCTGGAGGACGCGCCATGACAACGCGCTCCCCCATCCTGGTTGTGGGATTGACCGACGCTGGCGCTGCGGAAATATCGGTTGCGCTGCGTGATCGCATCATGGGCGCCGCGCTGCTGGTCGGCGGGCGGCGCCATCTCGCGGCATTTCCCGGTTTCACCGGCGAGCGCCTGGTGATCGGCGCATCGGTCGAACCGGCGCTGGAACGGTTGAAGCGGGCATGGGAACGCGGTGAGCCAACAGCAGTCCTCGCATCGGGCGATCCGCTCTGGTACGGGATCGGCGCCACACTGTGCCGCGCATTGCCGCCGGAAGCCCTCGAAGTCATTCCGGCGCCAACCTCGGCGCAACTGGCGTTCGCGGCGCTGGCGGAACCCTGGAATGACGCCGCGCTCCTCAGCGCCCACGGTCGTCCGCTCGATGCGGTGGTCACGAATGTATTGACAGTGTCGAAAGCGGCTATTCTGACCGATCAGCACCATACGCCCGCCCGAATCGCCGCATCCTTGCTGGAAGCCGGCTTGCCGCCGACAACGCGCTGCGCGGTCTGTGAGCATCTGGGAGGTTCTGCGCAACGCATCGTGCGCACGACGCTCGCGGAGGCGGCGGGGCAGACATTCGCACCGCTCAATGTGTTTGTCGTCTGGAATGACTATGGCGTGAATCACAAGCCCATACCTCCCGGTCTGCCTGATGCTGCATTCAGCACCATCGCCGGTCAGATCACCAAGCGCGAGGTGCGTCTGTTGAGCCTGGCGGAACTGGCATTGCATGCGGGGGATGTGCTGTGGGACATCGGCGCGGGGAGCGGGTCGGTCGGCATCGAGGCGGCGCGCGCCTGCCCGACCGCCAGGGT
>DAOTWI010000096.1:0-8871 GCA_034436075.1 Roseiflexus sp. | reverse complement strand
GGCGCCGCGCCGCGCGACACCCGTTCAACCAGATCGGGCACGTCAGCGGCGCCATACGCCTGCACAAAAGCATCGCTCAATGTCGTCGCCGGTCCGCGCCCAATCCAGGCATGCCCGATTGCGCGGGTCGCTTCCAGAACCAGCCCAACCGCGCCGTGGAAATCGCCCCAATGCATTCCCAGACCAAACGTGCGGAAGGTCGCGCCGCTCCGGTTGCGTCCGGCGACGGTCGAGCCGGTTCCGGCGATCACCACCACGCCGCATCCGTCGGTGGAACCGGCGCGGAGCGCGCCGAAAGCGTCATTGACCAGCGTGCGAGGACCGGGCAATTCCAGGCGGGCAATCACCGCTTCGAGCCGCGCAACGTCGCTGTCCCAGTCGAGACCTGCCAGCGCATACCCGGCGGCGATGATGTCGTTGCGCATGATACCAGCCGCGCGGAGTGCGTCATTGATTGCCTGCGCATATGCAGCGAACGCGCCATCGAGACCAACCCCTTCCCAGTTGCCCGATCCGCTCTCGCCGCCACCGACGACGCGCCCGTTCAGATCGGTAATCAGCGCGTGAGTTTTCGTGCCGCCCGCGTCGATGCCCAGCAGATACCCGTCGCTCATAGCATTCACCGGAGAAACAATTCGACCACTGGCACAGTGACCCCGGGTTTGACAACCGGCAACTCCAGCGTCAGCGTATCAGCGGCGGTCTCGGCAATGCTCCACTCCGTGTGTTTGCCCGGTTCGAGCAACCGCACCTCGCTGGCATCGTTGAGCAGTTGCGCATACTCCACCCTGCCCGCCATGCCATCGAGGTGAAGGTGGCGAAAGGGCCAGGAGAAGATGTGGAGGTAGAGACGCTTCCCATTCTGCGTAAAGCGGCAGTCAGCCGGCGCGGTAAACTCGCTCTGCGTACAGCCGTAGATCGCGCGGCTGTGCAGGCGCATCCAGTCGGCATAGACCCTGAGCGCGGCAAGCGCGCGGTCGTCGAACGTTCCGCGCGCCGTCGGACCGACATTCATCAACAGGTTGCCGCCGCACGCCACGGAATTGATCAGCATCTGAATCAGTTGTTCCGGGCTTTTCCAGGTCATCTCGTCGCGGTGATAGCCCCACGAGCCGCTGAAGGTCTGGCACGTCTCCCACACAACCGGTTCGCCATCGACGTGAACCCACTCGCGCGGTTGAAACTGTTCCGGCGTATGCACATCAGCGAACTCTGTCGGCAGGTCGAGGCGATTGTTGACAATGATATCGGGCGCCAGATCGCGCACCAGGCGCAGTAACGCCTCACTTTCCCAATCGGCGCGCCCCTTGCCGGGCAGCCCGTTGTACGCGCGGTTGGGGTAGGAAAAATCGAACCAGATAATATCCACCGATCCGTAGCCAGTGAGCAGTTCACGCACCTGATTGCGCATATACGCAGCATAGCGACGGATGTCACGCCCGGCGTTCAGTTGCGCGACATTCGGGTGGTCGCGCAGCGGATGGAAGATGTCAATCGGAAAATCAGAGTGATGCCAGTCGATCAGCGAATAGTAGAACCCGATGCGCAACCCTTCGGCGCGGAACGCCTCGACGAACGGCTTGAGCAGATCGCGTTTTGCCGGGGTGTTTGGCGCCTTGTAATCGGTATACTGCGAGTTCCACAAACAGAACCCCTCGTGGTGCTTGGTTGTAATCACCACATACTTCATCCCCGCCTCGCGCGCGGCGCGCGCCCATGCACGCGGGTCGTACAGGTCAGGGTCAAAATGGTCGAAGTAACGCTGATAGGCTTCATTGTCGATCTTCTCGCGGCTTTTGACCCACTCGTGGCGCGCGGCGAGCGCATACAGCCCCCAGTGGATGAACATCCCAAAGCGGTCGTGGACGAACCACGAGGTATCGCCGCGCGTCGGCGCTGGTGTGAGCATCGTCGTCTCCTGTGCGTGTTGTATGGTGCAACGTCAGTATCCGGCGTCTTTATCCACCGCATTGAGCAGCGGTTCACCTTTCAAGTAGCGGCGCAGGTTTTCGAAGAACAGATCAATCATGCGCTCGCGGGTGCGCGGCGATGAGTAGGAAATATGCGGCGTAATCCAGACATTGGGCGCCTTCCAGAGCGGGTGGTCGGGAGGCAACGGCTCGACCGGCAGGGCATCGAGCGCCGCGCCGGCGATCCGCCCGCTGTGCAGCGCCTCCAGCAACGCATCGGTATCGACGATCTGCCCGCGCGCGATGTTGATCAGGTAGGCGCTCGACTTCATGAGCCGGAAAGCGTCGGCGTCGAACATCCCGCGGGTTGCGGCGGTCAGCGGCGTGGCAATGACGACATAATCCGCCTGCGGCAGGAGGTCGCGCCAGCCTTGTTCGCCGACCATCAGATCGACCCCGTCGGTCGGTTGGGGATGGCGGCGGCTCGCCAGGACCCGCATCCCGAAGGCGCGCGCCCGTTTTGCGACCTCGGCGCCAATGTTGCCATAGCCGATGATCAGGAGAGTACGCTCGAACAATTCATCGCAGGGAATATCGTCGCCACGATCCCACTCATCGGGCGCCAGCGCCTTGAGGTCGAAGGCGCGCTTGACGTGGTTCAGCATGTACATCAGCACGAACTCGGCGATAGGGATGGCATGCGACCCCGCCGAGTTCGTCAACACAATGTCGCGTTCGAGGATTTCAGGAATCAGGAGGTGCTCGACGCCTGCGCTCGGCGTATGGATCCAGCGCAGGTTCGGCGCCGCCGCCAGAACGCGGCGCAGCGCGCTGACCGGCGTCCACCAGCGGAGCAGCATGGTCACATCGCTGACATCACCCTCCGGTTCGCCAGTATTATCGAAGCGCACCACCTCCAGGTCCGGCGCCATCTCCGCCAGGCGTGGTTCAATCAGGGGCGCAAGAGCCTGCGGAATGAGCAATTTCATGCACACCTCACAGAAAGACAGATGCTGCCGGTCAACTGACCGACTCGCCCGGTTTCAGATCGATCACCGTCACATCGACGCCGAAGGCGCTACAATGCTCACGGAGTTGATCCGGCGTCCCGTGCAGAATCGGGAAGGTGCCGTAGTGCTCCGGGATGGCGAACTTCGGTCGAATCAACTTCAGCGCATACGCAGCCTGCATCGGGTCCATGGTAAAGTGATCGCCGATTGGCAGGATGACCAGTTCCGGGCGATACAGGTCGCCGATGATCTGCATATCCATCGTCACGGCGGTATCGCCGGTGTGATAGAGCGTGAACCCATTCCCCATCCGCAGAACGTAGCCCGCTTCCGTGCCCATCGGCACCATCACGCCATTGTCGGTAAAGGTGCTGCTATGGGTCGCGTGGGTCATCGTGGCGCGAATGCCCGCCACCTCGACCGTGCCGCCTTTGTTGAAGCCGACCAGCCGGTCCTGGCTGACGCCTTTTGATGCCAGCCAGCTGGTAACGTCGAACTGCCCGACGATCGTGGCATTGGTGATCGTGGCGAGGGTCAGGAGATCCGCGATATGGTCAAAGTGCCCGTGGGTCACAAAAATGGCATCGAGCCCCTCGCTGCGCACCCGCTGCTTCCACTCATCGGGGCAGGAGGGATTGCCGTCCACCCAGGCGTCGATCAGAACCTTTTTCCCTCCGGGGGTCTGAATATGGAACGTCCCGTGCCCGAGCCAGCTGATCGTCGTATCACGACCAATCGTTGCCATCACACTCCTCCTTCTTCGCATATGAGGATGACCTGGGGCGCACCTGAGACAACATATTCCGCCTGCGTCGCCGTGCGGCGATTGGCGCAGTTCTGATGTTGCGGCATCCGGCGAAAATAGTATAGCACAGGTTGAGGAGAGGCGAGCGGGGTTACAGGTTGCAGGTGCGAACGTTGCAGGTTGAAGGCGTCTTTGTGCGCGCTTATCTGAGAGGCATTGTCTCTGCCCCCTCCCATAATGTTCTTGCCCAATGCCAGAATATGAGGCTATAATCCTGAAAGTTGAGAGCAAGCCAGCGGGATAGGAGACATATGATGAGTCGCATTTACAAGCTTCCTCTCGTGCTTGAACCGCAACCAGAAGGCGGTTATACGGTCACTTCCCCTGTACTGCCCGAATTAGTGAGCGAGGGAGACACGATCCAGGAGGCGCTCCGCAATGCAAGCGATGCTTTGCAAGCTCTGCTAGAGGGTTGGGAAGCGCTGGGGCGACCAATACCCGCCGTTTTACAGCCCTCTCCTCCGGAAGCGCCCATTTGGGTCGAAACTATCGTGGCAGCGCCATGAAGTACCGCGAGATAGCTGCCAGATTGAAAGATCTGGGTTGCGAGGAAGTTCCGCGAAAGAGTCAGGGTTCGCATCGAATCTGGCATAATCCGCGCACAGGACGTATTGCTCCACTGCCAGATTGGGGCTCAAAGGACATTAAGATGGGCACATTACGGGCATTCCTGAGACAACTGGGCATTGATTGGGATGAGTTCCAAAAGCGATAGTCGGTCGAAGATATTGTAAGGTGCGAACGTTGAACGTTCAACGTTGAACGTTCAACGTTCCAACCCCCTACGCCGCCGCCAGCGACTCGCGCAACTTGCCAACGACCATGCCCTCCGGCGCGGCGCCTTCGATGTGCACCACATCGTCGATGACCGTGCGCGGCACGCCCATCACCTCGTAGCGTTCGCCAAGGTCGGGGAACTCGGTCACCTCCACGACATCGGCGGTGATCAGCGGGCTGGCATACGCCAGGCGATGCGCCAGCACCCCGGCGCGCGGGCAGTACGGGCACCCCGGCGTCACAAAGACCTGCAAGTGCATCGGTTGCTTCAGTTCGTTCAGGAAACTGCGCGTCGCCGGTTGCAACTCCACTGTGTCGCTGCCGACCATCCGCAACGCTTCGAGCAGGGTTACAAACTCGTAGCCGCTTGGGATGCCGTAGAAGCGCACACCGTAATCCTGCGCCTCGTCGCCGCCGAGAATGACGATAGCCGGCGCCTTATCGACGCCAAGTTCGGCAGCGCGCGCTGCGTCCGCCTCCAGGTCGTATTTCTCGACGCGCAGCAACGCATGGATGCCTGCGACTTCCTCGACCAGTTCGCCGGTCACATCGCACAACTCGCAGTTCTCCTTGCTGCTGAAAAAGGCCATCGTCACCGGTCGCTTCAGTCCTTCGTCGAGTTGCTCGCGGACAACTTTCCGGTCCTTATCGTTCAAGAGCGCCATTGGGCTTTCCTCCTTTGTCCATCGGTTATTCTGCGAATATGATGGGGAAACGGCAGCAAACGTTACATCAGCCATGCAATGCTGGAAGAAAAACCGCCGGAGTGCGCACCAGCAACGGGCTCTGGCTCTTGAACGCTTCGGCATACGCCACTCCAAAGAGCCGACCGATGTACGCATCCTCCGCTTCATACAGGGTCAACAGCCGGTCATGCCCCTCTTCGACCCTGAAGATCGAGCCGTACTCCGCCAGCGCCGCGCGTTTGCGGTCGTAGGTGGCGCTGACATCAACGGCAAAGGCGAAGTCGCGGCCCCACGGCGGCTCCATCTTGCAGTGCGGGTAGAAGAGCCGATCGACCGCCCAGGAGTGCGTGTCGCCAAGCGCCTCCCCGCCCGGCACGCGATTCCAGTGGTCGAGGCGCGCGTAGAAGACCGCGGCGCTCACCAGGCTGCCGACCGCCGCGTGATCCGGGTGCACGCATGCGTCGGTGGTGGCAAAGACGATCGCAGGGCGATGAATGCGGATCAGACGAGCGACTGCGAGGCGCAGATGGATCGTGTCGGCGATCAGGCGATCCTGACCGTCGAGAAACAGACGATCAGCGCCCAGATGCGCTGCGGCGCGGCGCGCCTGTTCGGCGCGCACACCTGGCGCTGCAAAATCGCTCGGCTCGCCATCGCACAGATCAACCAGCAACACCCGTTTGCCCTGTTCCGTCAACAGCGCAATCGTGCCGCCCATCTGAACTTCGGCATCGTCGGGGTGCGCGGAGATGACCATGACATCATACGGCATGGTTCGCCCCTTTCCATCGCAAGGACCGATCTGGTTATGGATACGATGCAGGCAGGCGGTTCATCGTTACGTCGCCTCAGTGGTATAATTGCTCTTCCTATCCGGCGATATGGCGAGAAGGAAAGGAGACCGGCGATGGGAGGGTGGTCGGAACTGGACGCGGTGTACCCGCCGGGCGCCCTGACGCCTGGCGCGGCGCTGGTGACGGCGCTGGCGCACCTGCACGGAGCGACGAGTCTGTACGACGAGAATGGCAACCTGGCGCGGTTCGTGCCGGATGTGCGACGCGGTCTGGCGCTGGACCGCGATCTGCTCGACCGGATTGAACAGTATCTGGCGCGCGTCTCATTCAATGATTTCGTCCATGAAGCGCGCGAGCGGCTCAACCATCAGCAGTTGCGCTGCCTGGCGCTCAACCTGCTCGACGCCGTGCTCGCTGCTGGTGAACGCCCCGAAGCGCAGCCGCGCTACCGTGCGCTGATCGAAGGACTTGGCATCACTGCCGAGATGATCGACCCCTACCGGCACGCCCTTGTGTTGAAGAACGACCTGAGCGTCTTTCCGCAATAAATGACCATTCCATCGTCGCAGCGCAGCGCGTTTGCCGCACGGACATTCGCGGCGTTACGTTACCGCAACTATCGTCTCTGGTTCTTCGGGCAGATGGTGTCGCTCTTCGGCTCCTGGATGCAAACCACTGCTCAGGGATTTCTGGTCTTCCAGCTGACCGGTTCGCCCGCGTATCTGGGGTATGTGGGGTTTGCCGCTGGCGTGCCCGCATGGGCATTGACCCTCTACGGCGGCGTGGTCGCTGACCGTGTGCCGCGCCGCACCCTCCTGATGATCACGCAAACGGCGCAGATGGCGCTGGCGTTTGTGCTGGCGGCGCTCGTGTTCACCGGCATCGTCCAGCCCTGGCACATCGTCGCGCTCTCGTTCCTGCTGGGGGTCGCCAACGCCTTCGACGCACCGGCGCGCCTGGCATTCGTGCGCGAACTGGTGGACAAAGAGGATCTGACGAATGGCATTGCACTCAATGCGACTATGTTCAACCTGGCGACCACGACCGGACCGGCGATGGCTGGAGTGACCTATAACCTGGTGGGACCGGCGTGGTGTTTCATGCTCAACGGCATCTCATTCCTGGCAGTGATCGGCGCGCTCTGGCGCATGCGGATCGCGCCGAAGCCGGCGGCAGCGCGCAGCGCCTCGGCGTGGCGCGACCTGCGCGAAGGATTGAGTTACATCCTGCACGAACCAGTGGTGCGCACATTGATTGCGCTGGTGGGGGTGACGAGCTGCTTCGGCATCTCGTTTGCGACGCTCTTCCCGGCATGGGCAGTGCGCATTCTGGGGGGCGACGCAACCACGACCGGACTCCTGCAATCGGCGCGCGGTCTGGGGGCGCTATTGGGCGCGCTGCTGATCGCGTCGCTCGGGCGCTTTCAGTTCAAAGGGCGCCTGTTGACTATCGGCACGTTTGCGTTTCCGGCGCTGCTCATCCTGCTGACCTTCACGAACTGGCTGCCGCTGACCCTTGCGATCCTGGTGGCTTCCGGGTTGGCGATGATCATGATCATGAACCTGGCAAATGCCCTGGTACAAACGCTGACACCCGACGCGTTGCGCGGTCGGGTGATGGCGGTCTACAGCATGGTCTTTTTTGGAATGATGCCGGTTGGCGCCTTGTGGGTCGGGTTGATTGCCGAGCAGGCGGGCGAACCGGCGGCGGTGATCAGCGGGGCGCTGGCAGTGCTTGGCGCTGCGGCGCTGATCTTTGTCGCCGTGCCGCGGATACGGGAGTTGCCGTGAATAGGGGTTAGGGGTTAGGAGTTAGGAGTTAGGGGTTAGGAATACTTTCCCGCCTTCCCACCCTCCCACCTTCTTCCCACCTTCCCGCCTGCAACTCCTCTTGCCTCTTGCCCCGCGCCTCATACTCAGATGACAAAACTGTAATGTCACCTGGACGTGATCAGCATTATGATCAAGACGGGCGCATCCCACCCTGCATCACTGCCACGCCGCCTCGTTGTCGCCTCAACCAGAAAGGAGGGACTGTCATGAGACCCCTGGCTCGCATGGTCGCTTTGCTGCTCGTGGTAGTCGCCCTCACGATGTTTGTGCCAACCGCCCCTGCACAGGCAGCCACGACCGCTTCATCGCCACGGATTACGTATGTCGCTCTCGGTGACTCGCTCGGCTTTGGTTTGTGGGATTTCAGTCGCGGCGGGTATGTCTATCGCTACGCGGCGATGCTCGCCCAGGAGACTGGCGCCACGGTTTCGCTGATCAACCTCAGCGTTCCAGGATGGACGAGCGGAGATCTGCTGAAGGCGTTGCGCACCAGCTGGACGTTCCGTCTGTCGGTCGCTTCGGCGCAGGTTGTGACGTGGGACATCGGCGGGAATGACCTGCTGCGCGCTCGCGACCGGTATATCGCAGGCACGTGCGGCGGTTTGGACAATCAGGATTGCCTGCAAAGCGCAGTCGCAACGTTCAACGCCAACTGGCGCGCCATTGTGCGTGAAATCGTCACGCTGCGCGGCAGTCGCCCGACGGTCTACCGCACGATGGACCTGTACTACCCATTTGTCGCTCAAGACGCCGCCAGTGGACGCCTGGCAACGTTGCTGCCGTACCTCCAGCAAACGAACGCTATCATTAACTCGACAGGGTGCGGCGTCAAGACGGCGCAGGTCTATCAGGCGTTCAATGGCAGTTACGAGAGTCCTTTCCAGCCATCGCTGTACCTCTCGTTCGACGGCTATCATCCGAATTCAACAGGACATGCGGTGATCGCCGGGCAGCTGCGCGTGCTAGGGTATGAACCGGCGATGGCTACTACGTGCCCATAAATTGACAGGAGTTACGCGGTAGCGCCTTTTTGACTCTGCCAGAGCCTGCGGCAGCC
>DAOTWI010000095.1:0-2126 GCA_034436075.1 Roseiflexus sp. | reverse complement strand
GTCGATGCAGTCAACATCAAGTTGATGAAATGCGGCATTGTCGAGGCGCTCGACATCGCCGCCAGCGCGCGCGTCGCCGGTCTGCGCCTGATGATCGGCGGCATGGTCGAGTCGTTCCTGGCAATGACCGTCTCCGCCTGTTTTGCCGCCGGTCAGGGCGGCTTCGCCTTTGTGGACCTGGATACGCCGCTGTTTCTGGCGGCGAACCCCTTCAATGGCGGGATGATCTACCGTGGCGGCGCCATTGATCTGGCCTCGATCCATGCCGGGCACGGCGTGTCCCCGCGGTGAGACGAGCGTCGATCTGAACGTTGTGCCGGTACAGGTGGGGAGTGGGGAATGGGCAGTGGGCAGTGGGCAGTGGGGAGTTTTTCCTAATCCCTAATCCCCACTCCCTAATCCTGATTTAGTTATTCCATCCAAACTACTCCCGCCAATCTTCGTACCGAGTCGCCCTACCGCAAACGGTTGTCACCCCCTATAATCGGAGTATTGAACACTTCTGGCACGTGTCATGCAACGGCGCAACGCGGATGACCATGTCTGTCATCTGCGTTTGCGTGTTGTTCACGACATGGCGCACGACATTCTTGGGAGGATGGCTCAATGGGCATGACACCAAAAGACGTCCTGGCGATGATCAAGGAGCACGACATCAAAATGGTGGATGTCCGCTTCACCGACATCCCGGGCACGTGGCAGCACTTTTCACTGCCTGCCAGCGTACTGACAGAAGATGATTTTGTAAATGGCATCGGCTTTGATGGCTCGTCGATCCGCGGCTTCCAGGCGATCAATGAGAGCGACATGCTGGTTGTTCCCGACCCAGACACCGCATTCATCGACCCGATGTTGAAAATCCCGACGCTGGCATTGATCTGTGACATTCGCGACCCGATCACCGGCGAAAGTTACACGCGCGACCCGCGCTTCATCGCCCGAAAGGCGGAAGAGTACCTGCGCACCACCGGCATTGCCGACACCGCCTATTTTGGACCGGAGGCTGAGTTCTTCCTGTTCAGCGACGTGCGTTTCGATCAGGGGAGCCACTTCGGCTACTACTTCCTCGACAGCGACGAAGGCATCTGGAACAGCGGCGCCGACCGGCACGGCAAGAACCTGGCGTACCGCCCGCGCTACAAAGAGGGGTACTTTCCCTGCCCGCCGCTCGACACATTGCAGGACGTGCGTTCGCAGATCACCCTCAACATGATGGCGGCGGGGATCGAAGTCGAGGTGCACCACCACGAAGTCGCCACTGCCGGTCAATGCGAGATCGACATGCGCTTCGACTCGCTGCTGAACATGGCGGACAAACTCATCAAGTACAAGTACATCGTTAAGAATACCGCACGCGAGTTTGGTCTGACTGCCACGTTTATGCCCAAGCCGCTCTTCGGTGATAACGGCAGCGGTATGCACTGCCACCAGAGCCTCTGGAAGGAAGGGCAGCCGCTCTTCTACGATGCCAAAGGATACGCGCTTCTGTCGGACATCGCGCGCTGGTACATTGGCGGCATTCTGACCCACGCCCCGGCGTTGCTGGCGATCTGCGCGCCAACCACGAACTCCTACCGCCGCCTGGTGCCGGGGTTCGAGGCGCCGATCAACCTGGTTTACTCGCAGCGCAACCGGTCAGCGGCGGTCCGCATTCCGACCTACTCCGACTCGCCGAAGGCGCGGCGCATTGAGTTCCGCGCGCCTGATCCGACGTGCAACCCGTACCTGGCGTTCGCGGCGATGTTGATGGCGGGCATCGACGGCGTCAAGAAGCGGATCGAACCGCCGCCGCCGCTGGATGTCGATATCTATGAACTGACAGCGGAGGAAAAGGCGCACATTCGCGGAACACCCGGCTCGCTGGCCGAGTCGCTCGACGCGCTCGAAGCCGACCATGCCTTCCTGCTTGAAGGCGGCGTCTTCACGCCCGATGTGATCGAAACCTACCTGGACTACAAGCGTTCGCGCGAGTTGATCCAGGTGGCAATCCGGCCGCATCCCTACGAGTTCTTCATGTACTTCGACGCATAGGCATTTCGCTTTTCGCGAGTTCGCGCCCATCGGGTACAGACGTTGCCGTGCGCCCATCGGGTACAGACGTTGCCGTGCGCCCATCGGGTACAGAC
>DAOTWI010000094.1:0-4433 GCA_034436075.1 Roseiflexus sp. | reverse complement strand
GACGCCAGCGCACTCGACGCCACCGACGGGTCGGAGCCGTCGAGGATGAACATGACGTCGGCGTTCCGTCCGGCGGTGACGGTGCGCCCATACTGCGGCGGCACGACCAGCCCGGCGCGCGCCTGCCCGCTGTCGATCAGCGCCGCCAGTTCTCGTTCCGACTTGACATAAGCATGCACGGTGAACTGACCGGACTGCACAAAGGCGTCGATCAGCGCGCGGCTCTGGCGGCTGCGGTCCTGGTCGAAAATTGCCAGCGGCACATTGCGCACGTCGGTCGTCGCCGCGTAGCCGAGGATGATCATCTGGATCACCGGCGTCAGAAACGCAATCATGAGCGCGCGCCGGTCGCGCAGAATGTGGATGAACTCTTTGCGGATGATCGGCAGAATCCGGTTCATGCCCGCGAAACGCTACTCCACAAGCGCCTGGTACGCCAGGACGCGAAAATCGCGCTGCGGCTCGTCGATCCCCTGGTACTGCGTCATAAAGACGCCAACGAACGACTCTGCCGGATCGACCCAGTAGTAGGTCGTCGCCGCTCCAGCCCACCCGAATTCGCCTGCCGTGCCCGGCATGCCCGACAGCCCGACATCCAGCAGCACCCGCGATCCCAGCCCGAACCCGTAGCCGGGGTAGGTGAAGCCAGCGATCTCCCAGGGGAGCAGTGCCGTAGGGATATGGTTGGCGTGCATCAGTTCGAGCGTCTTGCGTCCCAGAATGCGCGCGCCGTCGAGTTCGCCGCCGTTCGCCAGCATGAGCGCGAAGCGCATATAGTCCTGCGTTGTGGAGAACAGCCCGTGCCCGCCGCGTGCAAAAGTCGGCTGGTCTACCGGGTAGCTCTCCTGCGGGTCGATCCGCTGCAAGATACCCTGCTGCCAGTTGAAGAACATCTGCAACACCGTCATGCCGCGCGTCCCCAGATCGCCGACGCCGTACATCGCTGCCAGGCGGTGACGCTTCTCCGGCGGGACGTAGAAATCGGTATCGACCATGCCAAGCGGTTCGAAGATCCGTTCGCGCAAGAACTGACGCAGCGGCTGATTGGCGATGATTTCGATCACGTGCGCCGCAACGTCGATTGATACGCTGTAGTGCCATTTTGACCCTGGATGGAACGCCAGCGGCAGGCGCGCCAGCTCCGCCACAAACTGCGCCAGCGTCCGGCTGGCGTCGTGCATGAGCGCGTGCTGGCGGTACAACTCGCCAACCGGCGAATCGATCAGGAAGTCGTAGGTGAACCCGCCGAGGTGAGTCATCAGGTCGCCGATAGTGATCGGGCGCTGCGGCGCGACTTCTTTGTCCTGCTGCAGCACTTTGACATTCGCAAACGCCGGGATGAACGTCGCCAGCGGCGTGATCAACTGAAAGCGCCCTTCTTCGTAGAGGGTCATCAGGGCAGTGCAGACAATTGGCTTGGTCATCGAGTAGATGCGGAAGATCGCATCGCTGCGCAGCGCCTCATCGGTTTCTTTGCTCATGCGCCCGACCTGTTCCGCATATACGATCTTGCCGCGGCGCGCCAGCATCATGCTTGCGCCCGCGATGGTTCCGCGGTCGATCCAGCGCTGCATCGCCGGGCGAATGCGCGCCAGCCGGTCCGAACTGATGCCGACGCTTTCGGAGGTCGCAGTCACATCGCTCATAATCGTCTCCCGAAGATTGCTGTATGATCTCCGCCTCTTGTCCACAACGTTCAACGTTCAACATTCAACGTTCAACCTGCCCGTTTCGCCAGAACTCCAGCGTCGCGCCGTCGTCGGTCTCTGTGGCAGTGCGTTCGACCTCATAGGTGCGCAACCGTCCCCCGGCATCAGGGAGCGCCACCTCTGCGCGACCTTCGCTGTCCTGGCTGATGCGCTGCATGCCGCGCAGATGGAGGCGCTGGCGCAGTTCAGCATACGAACGCCCGACGAGTTCGCGCGGATGCACCCCCGCGATGCAATCAGCGAAAAAGCGGTTCACGGCGAGCACCATCTCACCGTCGTCGAGCAGCAACACCCCCTCCGGCAGGTGATCGAACACCACGCGCAGGATGTCGCGGCTATTCTGCACCTGGCGGGCGCGTTCGGCGAGGAGACTCTCGAGCAGGCGCGCATCGCGTCGTAGCGCTTCCGCCTGGCGCATCCCGGCGCAGATCGCGCCCAGAGTGCCAGCATAGATCGTCAGGTTCGCCCACATCTCCGCCGAAAGCGCCGGTTCCTCCGGCGCTGCGCGGTACAGCACCGCCACCCCCACATCCTGCCCCATGCGCGAGAGCGGCAGCGCAATGCACGACGGGCAGACATCCGGCTCGCCAGGTGCGCTGATCATCGCCTTGGCATCGAGCGCTCGCCGTGCGATGTCGGCGATATGCTCGAGCGCCGACGGGTCGGGCAGTGCAGCGTCAGATGGTGCGACCGGGGTCAGCGTGCCGCTCTCGTCGAGCAGAAAGAGCGCGCCGCCGTCCATGCCGAACACATCCACGCTCTGCTGCTGCACCAGCGCCGCCAGTTCTTCGTAGGAATGCTGCACCGTCAGGAACTGCCCGATGGCTTGCAACGCACCGATTGCACCTGCCGGCGTCGGACCGAGCGACTCCTGCATGGCAACCGAGAGACGCGAGAGGGTGACGGCGCTGCCCTGGAGTTGTTCATTGGCGTGGTGGAGACGGGAAACCAGTTCGAGCGCATCGGCGCTGGAGAGTTGACTCAGGTCGGCAATGTCCATCTCAAGCCTCCTTGCTCTGAGCGGGGTCCGATCACAGGTGCATAAACGCATTGTAACATGGCTGCGCCTGAAGCGTGGCAGCTATTGACCATCTCGTGGCGAGCGCGCGCTGAACTTGCCGAAGCGTGCGCTGAGCCTGCCGAAGCGTGCGCTGAGCCTGTCGTCACGCGGGCTGAGCCTGTCGAAGCCCGCGCCAGCCACTCCGCAGGCGCATGCGTGATCGTCCAGGTTTTGGTTGATCGCAGCATCCTGGGATGCCGGGGTTTGGGAGACGATACGATCACCCTCAATCGCGCTTTTCTTTGGCGCCCGGCGCACAGACGAGCCTCAGTACCTTCTGAATAAGAAGGAAGACAAGCCATCGTTAACGAAACCTAAGCGTGGAGTCTTTGTGTCTTTGCGCCTTTGTGTGAGCTTATTTGAAAGGTATTGGGACTAGCCCTGGAGGAGCTGCCGTGTCCTCAGCGAGGGATGACGGAGTTTGAGCACATCATCCGGTCTCGCCCCGTCCAGCCCGCGCAGGCGGGCTTTGCAACCGGAGCCCGCGGCTTCAGCCGCCGGGCGGGTAGGCGGATATTGGTAAATCTTCATCAGCCGCCGGGTGGGGAGACGGAGAGCGGAGAGCGCCAGGGCGTTGTTCGTTCAGCGCGCATGTGGTATACTGGATTTAATCACTCAATTTTACATAACCATGTGGTTGACGACAGAACGTCTGCTGCTCCGCGAATTCACGCTCGAAGACTGGCCCGATGTCTATGCGTACCGCTCAGACCCGGAGGTCGTGCGGTATCTGCCGTTTGGTCCGGCGAGCGTCGAAGAGGTGCAGGAGCATCTGGCGCGCTGTATGGCGCTGGCGCGCAGCCATCCGCGCCACGTGTACGAACTGGCGGTGGTGGTGCGCGCCGAAGAGCGCGTCATTGGCGGTTGCGCGCTGGCGCTGCTCGATTACGAACCACGCCATGCTTCGTTCGTGTATCTGTTCAACCGGCGCTATTGGGGACGCGGCTACGCCACCGAAGCGATGCGGGCGCTGTTTGAGCATGGCTTCGAGATGCTGGGGCTGCACCGCATTGCCGACACCTGCGACGCACGCAACGCGGCGTCGGTGCGGGTGATGGAGAAACTGGGCATGCGGCGCGAGGCGCACTACCGCGAAACGATCTGGGATGGCGCGCACTGGCACGACGAGTATGGCTACGCGATCCTGGCGCACGAGTGGCGCGCACTCAAAACAACATAAGAGAGCTTATGTTGTTTTAATGAAGGATGTACGGGGAAGATTAGCGAGGAGAAAATCAAGCCACCTCTCACCTCTCACCTCTCACCTCTCACCTCTCACCTCTCATCAAACAGTAGCAGGTTGTAAACCTGGCGTCGCCGTTTGTTTCCGCGCCGGGATGCCACGCCGTGCTACCCTGACAGCAAGTGCGATCGTCGGCGCCATTGGTGGGGCGCTGCGAGGAGGCGAGAACGTATGAAACGGGTTCTTATCATTCACCTTGGCGAAGGCGACATGGTCTCGCCAGTCACCTTTTTGAACCAGGATGTCGAGGTGCGCCGCATCGGCTGCGGCGGCGATATGGCGCGCGCCCGCGCCTTGATTGCCGAATATGACGGCGCGGTTGACGCGATTGGACTGGAAGGCATGCCTGCTATCCTGCGGCTGGGCGCTGCGCAGGTGCAACACGCCATCGGCGCCGATCTGCCCGCCGCGGCGCGCGTGA
>DAOTWI010000093.1:0-24500 GCA_034436075.1 Roseiflexus sp. | reverse complement strand
GGCGGCTATGGCGGCGAGCGTCAGATGTACACCACCACCTGCGCTTCGTGTGGCCGTGAAGCGCAAGTGCCGTTCGTTCCGCGCGGCGATAAGCCGGTCTACTGCTCGGATTGCTTCCAGGACCAGCGTCGCAGCAGCGGTGGCGGGCGCGGTCGCTGGTAACTATCCATCCGTGGGCGGCGGTCATTGCGACCGTCGCCGTTTCCTCCCCACATAAGGCGCTTCCTTCTTCATCCTCGCCATTTGCGCAATATGCGCAGTGTATCGTAAGATATGCTGCGTCGCCCTACTGCGTCGTCTATTTCTGATCAGAGTCGATCACCTATGAGCGATGTGCGCCATGCAACTTACGTCCGGTCCTGTTGATGCCGACCTGCTCGTTGCAATCTGGCAACGGTTCGTCGCCACAGGCGCGCTTGATCCTGCGCTCGATCCGATTGTGGCGATGTCCTGGCAACGGTGCATCCTGCGTTGCAACCCATACGCCGTCCGCGACCTTCCCTGTATCTCCGAAGCGGAACTGGCAGACCGTCGTTTCAAACTCTCCGATCTCATCGCGCTGGCGCGCCCGTTCATGGAAGACATCTACCAGTTCGTCGAAGGTGCGGGCTATATCATTGTGCTGCTCGATGCCTCAGCCTGTGTGCTCGACGTGCTGGGCGACATCGCCGTGCAGCGCCAGGCGGAGGCGCTGGGGTTGCGCCCCGGCGCATACTGGAACGAGGGGCACGCCGGAACGAATGCGTTCGGGTTGGCGCTGTACGAACGGTGCCCCATCCACGTGGTTGGTGCGGAACATTTCTTTCAACGCTTTCATGAACTGAGCGTCTCGGCGGCGCCCATTTATCACTGGGAAGGGCGACCCATCGGCGTTCTGGGGGTGACGAGTCTGACCACGGTCAGCAATGTGGCCATGCTGGCGACCGTGCATGCCGCAGCCCGCGCCATTGAACATCAACTGCATGCCGAAAAACTCTTCAACGAACTGAACACGCAGCGCACCCAGTTGAGCGCCATCGTGGAAGCGATGTCAGACGGCTTGATCGTGTGCGATCAGGCAGGGCTGGTTGTGCAGATGAACACGCGCGCCGCACAGATCCTTGGCGTCAAGCGCGAGGCTGCGGTCGGTCGCGCCCTGAACGTCTCAGTAGAGTTGCCGCCGGTGGCGGCGGAAGCGATGCGGCAGTGCGCCACCCTGGCCGATGCCGAGGTCAGCTTTCAGGTTCAGGGGTCGCAGGTCGGATGTCTGATCAGTCTCATCCCGATCCAGTGGCAGCTTGATCGCGTGAAGAATGTCGAGGGATTCATTCTGACTCTGCGACGCCTCGATCAGGTGCACCGGATGGTGCAGCGCATCGTCGGGGTGCGCTCGAACTTCACCTTCGCCAGCATGATCGGCTCATCCCATGCGATCAATCAGGTGCGCCGGCAGGCGCAGGCGGCTGCCCGCAGCAACGCGCCGCTGCTGATCGTCGGCGAAAGCGGCACCGGCAAAGGCGTGCTGGCGCGGGTGATTCACAATGAAAGCGTGCGGGCGGATGGTCCGTTCGTGACGGTAAACTGTCGAGTCTTGCCGCGCGACCTGATCGTGGGTGAATTTCTAGGGTATGAGATTGGCGCATTTCATGGCAATGGACTGCAGGGGCAACCGGGGAAATTCGAGCTGGCGCATGGCGGCACATTGCATCTGGAAGAGATCGAAGCGTTGCCGCTCGATATGCAGATGGCGCTGCTGCGTATGATTGAGACCGGTGAGGTGATGCGGCTAGGCGGACAGCGTGTGACGTGTGTCGATGTGCGGTTGATCGCCACGACTTCCGCGAATCTGGAGCGGTTGGCGACGTATGGCGATTTTCGCGCCGATCTGTACTATGCGCTGAGTCGCATGACCATCCGGCTGGCGCCGTTGCGTGAACGCACCGCCGATCTTCCGCTGCTCATACGTGATGTGCTGGAGCGGATGCATCGTCAAACCGGCAGGGCTGTGAGCATCTCGTATGAGGCGCAGCAACTCATGCGCTGCTACCCCTGGCCCGGCAACATCCGCGAGCTGGAAAATGTGCTTGAACGAGCGGCAAGTCTGTCGGACACCGGGATGATCGACGTCTGGCATCTGCCTGATGCCATCCGTGGCCGTCCTTCCGAGCCGGGTCTGGCGCCAGATCAGTATGTCCCAGCGTTGCATGAGGCGGAATATGAGGCGATCGTTCGCGCTGCTCGCGCCTGCCAGGGGAATGCCACCAGAATGGCCCACATGCTGGGCATTGGCCGCACGACCCTGTGGCGGAAACTGAAAGCCGCCAATATCTCTCTCGCTGATTTCAAGGCGTCTCCTTCTCCAAGGCGATCACTGCGCCGCTTCCGCTGATCATCAGAATTGTTTCACTTCGAAACGATAGTGAATGCCGCAGGTTCCAGTATGGAACGATTTGTTGCAATGGTATTGACAGCCTTCGGTGAAACGCGTACAGTGTCAGTATCAAAGTCTCCGCAATATGAGATACGCCCTGTCAATGTTGATGCATGGCTCGCTTCGAGATGGCTCGTATCTGTGACCAGGAATGCGAATAGCAGACTGGCGTTTTCAGGTGCGTCCATCGGAGAGAGGCGTTCGTGAGCGCAACGCAGGTTGTTCGTCTGACCCGGACAACGCCGATTCCGGATAAGGCGTTCCCGGTGCGGGCGCAGTCAGTGCGATGCCTGAGCATGGCGCCTGGAGTCTGGTTGCCTGCCTGAACGTCGAGCGTCTATCAAGCGTTCAGGCGGCGAGAGCGCATGTGTGTTTCGCCTGTTACGTATACGGAGGACCGCGGTATGTCACCGTTCCTTGGCGAAGTGATTGGGACGATGCTCCTCGTCCTGTTAGGCGACGGCGTGGTTGCGAACGTGGTGTTGAGCAAGACGAAGGGAAACAGCAGCGGGTGGATTGTCATTACCACCGCGTGGGCGCTGGCAGTGTTCGTTGGCGCCTACGCTGTCGCAGCGGTCAGTGGCGCACACCTCAATCCAGCAGTGACCATCGGACTGGTAGTGGCAGGCAAGTTCGACGCTGCTAGCGCGCCGATCTATATCGCCGGGCAGTTCCTCGGCGCATTCATTGGCGCTGTGCTCGTGTTCCTGCACTACTACCCCCACTGGTCTGCAACGCAGGACCCTGCGTTGAAACTGGCGGTCTTCAGCACAGGACCAGCGATTCGCCACACGGCATGGAATCTGGTGAGCGAGATTATCGGGACGTTCGTGCTGGTCTTCGGTATCCTGGCTATTGATGGACCGGTGATGCAGAATGGCAGCTTCGGCGCGCTCGGCATTATCCCGGTGGCGTTTCTGGTCTGGGTGATCGGTCTGTCGCTAGGCGGCACAACCGGCTATGCCATCAACCCGGCGCGCGATCTCGGTCCGCGCATTGCACACGCCATCCTGCCCATTCCCGGTAAAGGCGACAGCGATTGGGGCTATTCCTGGATACCGGTCGTCGGTCCGATCATTGGCGGCGCGATTGCGGCTGGTCTGTATGTGGCGCTGGGTTCGTTCTAGGGC
The DNA here is from genome assembly GCA_034436075.1 of Roseiflexus sp. GTDB lineage: Bacteria > Chloroflexota > Chloroflexia > Chloroflexales > Roseiflexaceae > Roseiflexus. The sequence goes on along the minus strand of DAOTWI010000093.1, from coordinate 20,960 downwards.
GGTTCTCATTCATCTGCTGAACCGCTTGTCGATCATACTGCCCTGGCGTTGGCTGAGCCTGTCGAAGCCAACGCCGGACACACGGGACTGGCAGCGTGAAACAGACAGGTAGAGGAGAGTGAGCATATGAAGAAGCTGATCAACAATCCCGAAGATGTCGTCGTTGAGGCGCTGAAGGGTATCGAGTACGCACATCCCGATCTGGTAAAGGTTCATTACGAACCAAACTTTATCTATCGCGCCGATGCGCCGGTGCAGGGCAAGGTGGCGATTGTCTCCGGCGGCGGTTCTGGTCATGAACCGATGCACGGCGGGTTCGTCGGCATGGGAATGCTCGATGCTGCATGTCCGGGAGCGGTGTTTACCAGCCCGACTCCTGACCAGATGCTGGAAGCGACGAAGATGGTCCACAGCGGCGCGGGGGTGCTCCATATCGTCAAGAACTACACTGGCGACATTCTCAACTTCGATATGGCGGCCGACCTGGCGCGCGCTGAGGGGATCGAAGTCGAGTCGGTCGTGACGAATGATGACGTGGCGGTGCAGGACTCGTTGTATACTGCGGGGCGCCGTGGCGTCGGCGTGACGGTGCTGGCGGAGAAAATCTGCGGCGCCGCCGCCGAGGAGGGGCGTTCGCTCAGGGACGTTGCGGATGTTTGCCGGAAGGTGAATGGATGGGGGCGCAGCATGGGCATGGCGCTGACCAGTTGCACCGTGCCGCACGCGGGCAAGCCAACCTTCGACCTGCCAGACGATGAGATGGAAATCGGCATCGGTATTCACGGCGAGCCGGGGCGCACCCGGATGAAACTGAAATCGGCTGATGAAATCACCGAAATGCTGATGGAGCCAATTCTGAGCGATCTGCCGTTCCAGGCGGGCGATGATGTGCTGTTGTTCGTCAACAGCATGGGAGGCACGCCACTGATCGAGTTGTATATTATCTACCGCAAGGCGTATGAGATCGCCACGAAGTCTGGTCTCAAAGTGGTGCGTAACCTGATCGGTCCCTACATCACATCGCTGGAAATGGCAGGCTGCTCGATCACGCTGCTGAAAATGGACGATGATCTGATCCGGCTCTGGGATGCGCCGGTCAAAACGCCTGCTTTGCGTTGGGGGGTATAGTCTATGCCTATCAGTCGCGACGATGTGATTGCCTGGCTTTCGGCGTACAGCCAGATGCTGGCGGATAACCGGGAGTATCTGACACAACTCGACTCCAGCATTGGCGATGCGGACCATGGGGTGAATATGGATCGCGGGTTCAAAGCCGTGCTGGGGAAGCTGCCGACGGTTGCCGACAAGGATATCGGCACCATCCTGAAGTCGGTCGGTATGACGCTGGTTCAGACCGTCGGCGGCGCGAGCGGTCCGCTCTATGGAACATTCTTCCTGCAGGCTGGCGCAGCCACTGCGAACAAGATGGAACTCTCGCTCGCCGATTGGGCTTCGGCGGTTGAGGGAGCGATCAATGGCTTGATGGCGCGCGGCAAGGCGAACATTGGCGATAAAACCATGGTCGATGCGCTTGTGCCAGCATTGCACGCGCTCAAACAGGCTATGGCCGATGGAGTCGATGAACGCGAAGCGTTGCGGCAGAGCGCCGCCGCCGCCGAACAGGGCATGAAGAATACCATTCCGCTGGTCGCCAAAAAGGGGCGCGCGTCGTACCTGGCAGAACGCAGCGCCGGTCACCAGGATCCGGGCGCCACATCGTCGTACCTGATGTTCAAGGCAATGGTGGATGCGTGGACGAAGTAGTCTTCCGCAGAGTCGCTGTGCTACGAAGGAGTCGATTCTATGGCAACGTATGTCGCGGCAGTTGATCAGGGAACAACCAGCACCCGCTGCATGATTTTCGATCATGCCGGTCAGGTGGTGGCAGTCGATCAGAAGGAACACACGCAAATCTACCCGAAACCGGGCTGGGTCGAGCATGATGCGCTGGAAATCTGGGCGCGCACCCAGGAAGTCATTGAAGGCGCCCTGCGGAAGTCGGGCGTTGATCGTGGCGATATCGCCGCCGTAGGCGTCACCAACCAGCGCGAAACGACGGTCGTCTGGGAAAAGGCGACCGGCAGGCCCGTCTACAACGCGATTGTCTGGCAGGATACGCGCACTGACCAGATCTGCAACGATCTGGCGCAGGACGGCGGGCAGGACCGGTTTCGTGCAAAAGTCGGCTTGCCGCTGGCAACGTATTTCTCCGGTCCAAAAATTATGTGGATCCTGGAGAATGTTCCAGGCGTGCGCGAACGGGCGGAGCAGGGCGAGGTGTTGTTCGGCAATATCGATACCTGGTTGATTTGGAATATGACCGGCGGGATGAATGGCGGCATTCACATCACCGATGTGTCGAACGCTTCGCGCACGATGCTCATGAACCTGGACACGCTCGACTGGGATGGCGACATTCTCCAGGTGATGGGCATTCCGCGCGCCATGCTGCCGAAAATCGTGCCGTCGTCAGCCGTGTACGGCACGGCGGTCGGCGCGCTGCAGGGTATTCCGGTAGCGGGCGATCTCGGCGATCAGCAGGCGGCGCTCTTCGGGCAGACCTGCTACAGTGTCGGCGAGGCGAAGAATACCTATGGCACCGGTTGCTTCATGCTGCTCAATACCGGCACGATGCCGGTGCAGTCGCAGAATGGACTGTTGACGACGGTCGGTTACAAGATTGGCGACCAACCGGCAGTCTACTGCCTGGAAGGATCGATTGCCGTGACCGGCGCGCTGGTGCAGTGGTTGCGCGATAATCTCCGCTTCTTCGACTTCTCATCACACATTGAGGAATATGCGAAAGCGGTCGAGGACAGCGGCGGCATCTACATCGTTCCAGCCTTTTCTGGACTCTTTGCGCCCTATTGGCGGAGCGACGCGCGCGGCGCGATTGTCGGGTTGACCCGCTACATCACCAAGAACCATATCTGCCGCGCTGTGCTCGAAGCAACCGCTTACCAGACGCGCGAAGTGCTCGATGCCATGAACAAGGACTCGGGCGTAGACCTGACGGCGCTCAAGGTCGATGGCGGCATGGTGTTCAACAACACCCTTATGCAGTTCCAGGCGGACATTCTGGGAGTGCCCGTCATCCGCCCAACGGTCTCCGAAACGACGGCGTTAGGCGCCGCCTATGCCGCCGGTCTGGCGGTCGGGTTCTGGAAAGAGGTCGATGATCTGCGCGCCAATTGGGGCAAGGATCACGAATGGCTGCCGCAGATGGGCGCCGACAAGCGCGAGCGTCTGTACAAAGGATGGAAGAAGGCGGTCACACGAACATTCGACTGGGTCGAATAAGCACCTTTCCTGTTGCAGGCATGCCCGATCCGTCAACGGCGACTTCTGATCCGGCACGGGACTGATCAAAGTCGACTGTCACGGATCGTGGCATGCTTTCTTTTCGATCCTCCAGCGCCTCGCTCCTGGCTTTGTGCGCTGCTGCCAGAGAAATTCGCCATGGCAGACATGGTCGATTGGGAACGTCGGTGGGCGCCATATGATGAGGAGACGTACCGTTGTGCGCTCGAAGCGGCTCACCCGGATGATGTGGTCGTTGACATCGGCGCGGGCGATCTGCGACTGGCGTTGCGCATGGCGCCGCTTGTGCGGCGCGTGTACGCCGTTGAATCCAACCAGACGCTCGTGCTCCGGGCGGCAAGATGCCAGGCGCTGCCTGCAAATCTCGCAGTAGTGTGCGCCGATGCGCTCACATGGGCGATGCCATCTGAGGTGACGCTGGCGGTGCTGCTGATGCGTCATTGCACGCGCAGTCATTTTGCGACTTATGTGCAACGACTCAAGGGTGTGGGATGCCGGCGTCTGGTCACCAATGCGCGCTGGAAAATGGGCGTGGAGGTCATCGATCTGCGATGCCAACGCCCGTATGATCCGCAGCGCACAGGGTGGTATGCCTGCCACTGCGGCATGGTGGGGTTCAATGCGCCGGATATCGATCAGATAACGCCAGAAACCCTGAGCGATGTTACAGATGTGGCAGGGTGTCCGTATTGTACGGTGTAAGATTCGAGAATACGTATGGTAAGCATCGTCCTCGTTTCGCATAGTTCGTTGCTGGCGGCTGGCATCGTCGAAATGGCGCGCATGGTGATGCAGCAGGCGCCGGTGCCGATTGCAGTGGCGGCTGGCGCCGATGACCCGGAACATCCGCTCGGAACCGATGCGGCGAAGATCCGTCAGGCGATTGAAGAGGTGTACAGCGAAGACGGCGTGCTGGTGCTCATGGATCTGGGCAGCGCGGTATTAAGCGCAGAAATGGCGGTTGATTTTCTTCCTGAAGATAAGCGCGTCCATGTGAGATTGTGCGCTGCGCCGATTGTCGAAGGAACGATTGCCGCTGTGGTTCAGGCGAGTCTTGGGGCGTCGCTGGATCGCGTGGTTGCCGAAGCCATGGAGTCGCTGGCGGGGAAAAGCGAGAGTTTGAGCAATCACGTTCAGGCGGTCGTTTCATCGACCCTGGCGCCCTCGGAAGGGAATGTGCTGGAAGCGCAACTGACAGTGACCAATCGCCTGGGACTGCACGCCCGACCGGCAGCACTCTTTGTGCAAACCGCGGGGCGCTTTCGCTCCGACATTTGCATCGCGCGCGCCGGGCAGGAGACCCGCCAGGTTAATGCGAAGAGTTTCAATGCCGTGGCATCGCTCGGCATTCGCCAGCACGAAGTCATCACCGTCTCTGCACGAGGATCGGACGCCGCCGAGGCGCTGGCAGCGTTGCAACAACTCGCTGCGGATCAATTTGGCGAAGCCGACGAACCGCCCGATGTGCAGCCATCCTCCCCTCCGCCGCCGCCGATAGAGGCGCCTGCTGGCGCGCTGCGTGGCGCCGCCGCTTCTCCAGGGTATGCCATCGGTCCAGCCGTTGTGCTGCGTCAGATGGCGCCGCAGGTCGAACGACGCGCAATTGATGACCCTGGTGCAGAAATAGCGCGTCTGCGAGCCGTTCTGGATGCCGTACGCGAGTCGACGCAGTTGCTGCGCAATCAGATCGCTCGCCAGCATCCCTACGAGGCGGCAATCTTCGATGCGTATCTGATGTTTCTCGCTGATCCCGAGGTTCTGGCACAGGTGCAGCAGATCATTGAGCGTGAACACGTCAATGCCGAATGGGCGTGGCGCGAGACCGTGAACGAATCCGCGCGCGCCTTCGAGTCCATCGAAGACGAATATATGCGGGCGCGAGCGGTCGATATCCGCGACATTGGCGCACAGGTGGTGAGCCGGTTGACCGGGCAGACCCGCGCGATCAGCATCGATCAGGCGGGGATCGTGATTGCGCCTGATCTCTCGCCATCCGATACGGCGCACCTTGATCGGTCCGTGGTCATGGGCATCTGCACCGAGCGGGGCAGCCCGACATCGCACAGTGCCATTCTGGCGCGCACCCTGGGCATTCCTGCTGTTGTGGGGGCCGGCGCCGCCATTGGACGGGTCGAGCCTGGCACGTTGCTGGTGGTTGATGGCTATGAAGGTCTGGTCTGGGTCGCACCTGATGAACAGGTGGTTGCTGAATATGCAGACCGGCAGGCGCAATGGCGAGCGGTGCAGGAACAGGCGCGGCAATCAAGCGCGGCGCCTGCCGTCACAAAGGATGGCGCGCACATTGAGGTCGCTGCCAACATCGGCAGCCTGGCAGACGCGCGTGCTGCCGTTGAGTGCGGCGCCGACGGCGTGGGACTGCTCCGCACCGAGTTCCTCTTTCTGGAGCGCACAGCGGCGCCCGATGAAAACGAACAGTATGAGGTGTATGCTGCGATTGCGCGCACGATGGAAGGGCGTCCGGTCGTCGTGCGCACCCTCGACGTGGGAGGCGACAAGCCGCTTGCATACATTTCGCTGGAGCGCGAGGAAAACCCGTTCCTGGGGCAGCGCGCCATCCGGTTGTGCCTGAACCAGCCGGATCTGTTTGCGACTCAGTTGCGCGCCATTGTGCGCGCAAGCGCCGGGCATTCGCTCAAGGTGATGTTTCCGATGATTGCGAACATCAGCGAGTTGCGCCGTGCACGCGCCGTCCTGGAGTCGGCGGCTGCCGGGTTGCGCGCTCAAGCCACGCCAATGGCGGATTCTATCGAGGTTGGGATGATGGTCGAAGTGCCTTCAGCCGCACTGCTCGCACACGTCTTCGCGCCAGAGGTCGATTTTTTCAGTATTGGCTCGAATGACCTGGTGCAGTACACCCTCGCGGCGGAACGAGGCAATGCAGCAGTTGCGCACTTGCAGGACGGTCTCCATCCGGCAGTGCTGGTGCAAATCCAGCACGTGGTTCAAAGCGCGCAACGCGCAGGAAAATGGGTGAGCGTCTGCGGCGAGCTGGCTGCCGATCTCGAGGCTGTGCCGGTGCTGATCGGTTTGGGGGTGCAAAAACTGAGCATGTCGCCTGGTGCAATCCCGCAGGTCAAGGGGTTTATCCGGCAATTGACGCTGGAAGAGGTGCGACAATGGGCGCGTCAGGCGCTGGCGATGGAGTCGGCGGAAGCGGTGCGTCAGTTCATTCGCGCGCGCCTGGAGACGTTGGCGGGTTGATGGAAACTGGGCGATTATTTTTCCCTTGTGGCTCATCGAGCGCTCGTCTGCTGGTCCGGGCATAAGCGGCTGTTGAAGCGCCGTGAACCGCTCTTGCGAGGATCAGCCATGCGCGCCGTCGCCAGTCGCTGGCATATCAGCGACTACCCAAGTCTCGCAAGACGTCTTCTCCGAGAGAAACCTGACTGACAGGACTTACGCGCTCGCCTCACAGGCGAGCCGCGCGACGGCTCTTTTTGCCTTCGGCAGAGCGGTGCTCATCTTCTTTTGCGGTGTGGTGCGGCGGCTTCGCCGCTGCACCACACCGCCTTGATGGGAGCGCCACGCTGCCGCAGGCTCTGGCGAAGTCAGAAGATGCGCCCCTGCGTATGTCCTGTGACTGAGTGGTGCGTGGCGATGCGGCGTGCGCACTGGCGATGTATCCTCACCCGGCTCAGGCTGACGAAGAGGAAAGAGAAACCTTGCTCCGCTTGCTGGCGCAGTTGGTTCAGTCAGATGACGATGCTGGCGTCAAGGAGGCGATATACACAGCACTACTGGACACATTGCGTCGTCCGGCATCGGAATACTTCCACGAAGTGCGTGACTTCGACCCGCAGCGCGATGTCAACTTGTCGCTCCTGGCGCCGTATCCTGGCGAAGCCGATAGCAAAAAGACCGAAACATGCGCAAACGTCGACGTGTTTCAGATCGTGATGGCTGACCTCTCGCTCCCTCTGTCAGTTCAGCGTTGCACATGCGTCGAAGGATAATATCGCAGTTTACCGTGATTCTGCCCGCCGGAGACACTTCACAGCGGGCAGGATGCAAGAGAGACCTCACCGGTCCGACAGGATGGTTTTAGAACGGAACGTCTTCAGACTCCTCCGAGGGATCGAGCGCGTCCTGTTCGCTCGTGTCCGACCGGCTGTCCAGGAACAGGACTTCGTCGGCCCGCACAAACGACTTATAGCGGCGCAGACCGGTCTCGCGGTCTTCCCAGCTTTGGGTGCGCAGGCTCCCGACGATCCGCACACGACTGCCCTTGTGCAGGGAACGCACGCACTGATCGCCCAGTTTGTCCCACGCCTCAACCAGCGTCCAATCGGTTTCGATCTCACGCTCACCGTTCTCGCTGCGTGGCCCGAAGTGCTTGGTGGCCACGTTGAAGCGGGACACACGCGCTCCTGATGAGAAGACGCGCTGTTCGGGCTCATCGCCCAGCCAACCGATGAGTTCGACGGTGTTGACTGTCCCTCTGACCTGACGCATGTTCGTCTCCTTGTTGCGCCTACCTGAGCTGGCAAGATGCCTGTTCAGGCGATGCGCAGGTCAATCGAGGGGCGCCTGCCGGGGTGCCGGGAGCAATCTCAGATAGGCATTGATACGGCTACCTGTGCGGCTTGCTACGACTCGCGCCGCACATCAAATAGACCGCACAGGTTGAAAAAAGGTTACGGGTGATGTCACTCTCCAACGACGCGACGGGCAGGACGCTGCCATTCGCGCAGGAGCGCCGATGCCTGCCCGCCAGTCAGTTCGCTCAGGGCGACACTGAAGCGCTGTTGCACTTCAGCGTCGAGATCGAAACCGTGCTGCTGCGCCAACCGTCTGAGGGCGTCGAGTTGCTTTGGAAGAGCAGGGGCGCTATCCGAGAAGCGCGCGACGCCTGCGCTCTCATCACCAGTCGCGCTGCGCGGGGTGGACGTGTATGCCTGACGTTCCTCGGCGAGTTTTTTCAGGTTGTCGATGAATGCGCTTGCCTGCCCTTTGGTCATGGTGACCAAATCAACGCGATGTTCCTGAGCGAACGCCATCAGTTGCTCATTGGTCCAGGAGAGGTCTTCCTGGAGGGCGGCGATGTAATGGCGCTGCCGCTCGCTCGCAGGCGCATCAGGGTCGCGCACCGTTGGCGGTTGCGGTGCAGGTTGCGCTTCGCGGATGCTGGCCGTCTGCGCTTCGATGGCGTCACGCTGCGCCTGGTAGATGCGCCAACCGAGATCCACAGCCTTCTTCACGTCTTCATCAGTTGCATCGAGCGGCAGGACAATCGTTTCCTCAAGGGTGACGTAGTCTTCGCCGATGCGAATGGCGGCGCGGTAGGTGCGCGAAACGGTCGACTCAGGACGGGTGGGTTCTGTCTTGCGGGGGGACGCCATACTCGTACCTCCTGCCCTGCCAGCATGGGCGCTGCTGGCAAGGGGCGTCGCTCATACTTTCCGAATATACTCGTGCCCGCGCATAGTATAGCACATCTGTTCCATTCCTGCAAGTGCGATTTCAGGTTGACAGGTGATGCAGGTTGCGCTATACTTTCGAGTGCAGCGCCGAAGTGGCGGAATGGCAGACGCGACGGTCTCAAAAACCGTTGGAGGTGACTCCGTGTGGGTTCGACTCCCACCTTCGGCACCATTCCGCTGCGGCAAATGGCGACGGGGCGTGGCTCAGCCTGGTAGAGCGCAGCGTTCGGGTCGCTGAGGTCGGTGGTTCAAATCCACTCGCCCCGACCAGTAAGAAATGAAGATCGCCGGTCAATGACCGGCGATCTTTGTTTGTATGACGGTCTTGTGATCGGCGTGGGCTGAGCCTGTCGAAGCCAATGCCAACCGCTTCTATGCAGTCCCAATTGGTCAGAATCATGGCGATCGCTCTAGATCACGGCGCCCCATCCGATGAATGCTGCGGCGACGATCCCGATGATGGCGTAGGCGGCGAGCGCCTGCCGGTCACGCGGCGATGGCGTTTCGTCGTCCCTGGCGCTCGCGCTGACTGCCGTTGCGCCCATCAGGAAGCTGATGACCAGGAATGCGGTCATTGCCATGAAGGGCACATTGATGAACCCCAGAATATCCAGGTAATCGACCGTGCAGGGAATGCCGTCGATGCACGGCGGCGGCGGCAGCCAGTCGGTTTTGACCAGAAGGTAATGGTAGAGCGATGTACAGGCGCCGAGGAGAGAGAGCGGCAGCACATACAGGTGCAACCCGCGATCGCGGCGCAGGATGCCGATCAGGATCAGGAAGACCAGCGGGTACATCAGGATGCGCTGATACCAGCAGAGCACGCACGGGGGCCAACCGAGCGCCTCGCTCATGAACAGGCTGCCACAGGTCGCTACTGTTGCCTGGAGTAATGCCAGGTGTCTTCCATACCCTGCAAAAAAAGCGCTCAGACGGTCTTCATCGTTCGTCGGATAGTCTCGTTCATCGGAAACGGCGCTTATGTCAATGCTCGATGGTGTATCGGGTATGCTCATGCAGAACCTCATCATCTGCTTTGATCCGCCTGTTGGGGCGATCGCAGCACATTAACAACTCTTAATGCTTGTGGTATACTTTCTTACCTGTGATAGTAAACTGTATCCGTCTGGGACCTCGTATGTCAACTCTGCTCGTCACTGGTTTTGAGCCATTTGGCGGCGCTTCGGTCAATCCTTCGGCGGAGGTGGTGCGCCGCTTTGCAAACAATGGCAGACCGCCAGATGCTTCCACCGCCATTTTGCCGGTTGATGCCGTGCAGGCGCCTCGCATGATAACCGATCTGCTGCTCAATCACCAACCCGATCTGTGTGTGATGCTTGGGCAGGCAGATGGATATGCCGCGCTTTCGGTTGAACGTGTGGCGATTAATCTGTGTGATTTTCGCATGCCGGATAACGCTGGCGTTCGGCGGGTCGATGAACCAATCGTCGAGGAAGGACCGGCAGCGTATTTCTCCAATGCGCCGGTGCGCGACGTTGTCCAGGCAATTCGCGCTGCTGGCGTTCCGGCTGATCTGTCACTGTCAGCGGGCGCATATTTGTGCAATATGGTGTATTACACCGCCCTGCACGTCTGCGTCACGCACCGGTTGCCAACCCGCTGTGTGTTTATTCATCTGCCGTCGCTGCCGTCGCAGGCGAGTAGTGAATTGCGTCCAAAACCGACTATGGCGCTCGAAACGATGTATACCGGGGTATGCGCTGCATTGCGGGCAGTAAGGTGACCGGCACCACCTGGGCAGGGGCTTCGCCCTGAGGTGACGGTCACCTGGGGCAGCGGCGGAAGCGCAGGGACACAGCAGCAGCCCAGGGGATGAGCAGGTACGCCCTGAGGTGACGGTCACCTGGGCAGCGGCAGAAGCGCAGGGATGCAGCAGCAGCCCAGGGGATGAGCAGGTACCGGGGGCTTCGCCCTGAGGTGACGGTCACCTGAGGCAGACGAGCTGCCCGATGACAGGAGCGCGGATTGCTGATCGAGTTCGACCAGCGACAGTCCTATGCCCTCTATCTGCTCGAGTTCGAGCCGGTAGCCCTCGATGCCGCGCACTGCAGCATAGATAGTTTCAATCTGCGTGTATGCGTCGGTCAGGCGCGCCAGAAAGCGGGCAGCGATCTTATCGCGATTGAGCACCCAGTTCAACAGTGTCATCTCAATCCGTTCCAGAGTTTGCCTGATCGTGCTGAGATCCTTCGCAATCGCATCCAGGCGCTTCGTCACCAGTGCGAATCCAGCCACCGTCACCCCAAGAGCCAGCAACGATGTTGATGCGACCAGCGTTTGTAACGCAAGCGTTCCAATCTGGTGGACAGGCAGCGCAGCAGGCGAAATGTCGCCAACCTGACGCAGCCAGGCGACTACCTGCTTGCTCTCCGCATCGCGCACCACGCCGCCAACAAGTTCATAAGCGCCGGAGTGCAATCCGGCTGCGATCTTCTGCGCCAGTTCTGCACTGGTTCCGAGCGTGACGGTAACGAGCGGGATAGAGGCTGTCATGCCGCTGCTCCTGAGTTTTGGGTTTACCGGGAGACAGTGAGGTGCAACCAGGCGGATGGCGTGGCGCCCCGGTCGTAGCGACGTTGCAATGCAACGTCGCTACGACCGGGGCGTCCCATGCCGCACACTCGGCGTCTCTTGTCGCATACCGTTTGCCTCACGCCTGATTCGCATCGCATACTCCAGTCCTTCACGCAGGGTGGCGCGGGTCGCCAGGTCGCCGAGGTCGATGCCGCTGGCAACGAGCGCCTGAGATACTTCAGGATTGATGCCGACGAGGATGCAGCGTGCGCCGAGCAGACGCGCCGCCGTGGTCGCCTGGATCAGCCAGGCGCTGACCTGTGCGTCAACCACGGGAACGCCGGTAATGTCAAGGATCGCCACCTGCGCGCGTTCGGCGACGATGCGATTGAGCAGGCGCTGCTGCAACAGTTGGGCGCGTTCCGCGTCGATTTCGCCAACCAGCGGTGCGACCAAGACGCCTTCCATAATCGGAATGATAGGGACGCTCATCTGACGGACGGTAGCGCTCAGTTGCTCGCGCGCCGCTGTTTCTTCGCGCAGGTGGTGCAGGGTCTGTTCGAGTTCTGCTGCGCGTTCCGCCAGCAGCGCGTTTTGATGGCGCACTTCCGCACGCTCACGTTCGAGTTCCGTCGCCATGTCATTGAACGCCTGCGCTAGCAAAACCAGTTCGCGCCCGCCGCGCGGTTGAATACGGATGGCAGCGTCACCACGCGCCAGGCGGGCTGTGGCGGCGACGAGTTCATTGAGCGGACGGGTAATGAGCGATGCCAGCAGAATGCCGAGTGCAATTCCGGTCAAGAGGAGCGCTGCGAGAACTGCGCCGCTGATTGTTTGCGTCTGGACAGTTGCCCGATCAACATCAATTGCTGCTACGCTCAGAGCCATCAATGCCGTATCGGACAAAGCCCTCGCCTCCAGGGACATTCGTGTTGCATGAGGTTTCAGGCGACTGTTGATGAGCGTCTCAGTGCGGATGTAGTTGCTTAATAGACGGGTCACACTGGTGAGCGAACGGTCGAAACTGTCAGAAACGCTCTGAAGCCGTTCAAGGTCGTCAAGTCGCACAACGTTCGGATTACTGTTGAGCACGAGATATCGCCGCAAGAAGGTGCGCGCCTGCCGCAGTTCCGCCAGTGCGTTATCTGCCGCTGTTGCGGTGTTCTCTCCCTGCATCCGCCCGATCCAGACGTAGGAAAGTTGCAGGCGGGCGCTGGCGCGGCTCAGATCCATGAGCGCCAGATAGTCGGATGAAGCGATTGGTCTAGCGTTGCTGATTGCCTGCTCAATAGCCTGGTATTGCTGGAGAAATGTAGTATAGAGCTCGTCGCGCATGCGTTGCTGGCTTACGAGTCCATTGTGGGTCTCCTCGAAAATCTGGCGGTACATGTCCGCCTGCGTTGCGATTCGTTGCAAGTGACTGACCATCGCTGGATCGCGCGCGTTTTGCGACAGATGGTGTATCGTTTGCTGAAGCATGTTGAGCTGGCGTACCGCATCCTGATAGTTGCGTTCGTCTGGTTGTTGAAGATAGCGGTCAACCATGCGCTGCGCCTCGGCGATTGCGGCGACTGCTTCGATGCTATAGCGGGCATCGATGGTGACATCGGCGCTCAACGCTTCCAGCCGGTCGCGGATGCCGCGCATATGAAACAGGTTGAAGAGACCAAACACCAGGGTCAGTGAAACGACAATGCCATAGCCAAGGATGAGCCGCGAGCGCAGTGACATGTCGTGTCCTATGGAGGCGGGTTTGATTGGGTGGGCAGACGTGGCCATAGGCGTCGATGCTGCTATGTCAGTGCGGATGAACGTTGTATGGAATTTTGACACAGATTTTACCTGACTGATCGATAATGAGTGTAACAGGATGTGAGCAAAATGCGATCAACTTTGATGCATTGTGGAGTATGTTAGTAAAGATTCAGCTTCAGGGTGCGAACAGCGATCCTGCACTGGGCGATCAGGAATCGTGTACAATGCTGGCGTTGGCGCGTGGCTTGTGCGCCGGTCTACTCCGGTGAAAGGTGAGGATGCCCCTATGACCAGTCCATTGCGTGATTTTCTGGAAATCCCCTACGACGAACTCGAAGAACTGAATCTGCAGATGAAGGCGTTGCGTCTAGCGCGCACGCCGGTCGATATCCTGCGCGAGGAGCGCAGCCGGTATCTCGCCGATGAAAAGCGTATCAAGGCCGTCACCGTCTGCTTTGCCGATCTTGAAGGCCGGCTGCACATGCTCGACTACGATAAAAAGTTCCTGCTCAAGTCCGCCGATAACTTGACATTCGATGGCTCCTCGATCCGCGGCTTCTCGCGCCAGGCTGAGTCCGATCTCCGGCTGGCGATCGATTGGGCAGCGTTCTACTGGCTGCCAGCCGACGTCTTCGGACCAGGCAAAGTGCTGGTGTTCGGCGAGGTGCTCGAACCGGATGGAACGCCGTACAATGCGGATATGCGCTCGATGCTGAAGCGTTACACTGACGACCTGTTCCGCCGCGAGGGTCTGGTCTGTCACGTAGCGACTGAGATCGAAGGTTTTCTGTTCCAGGAACAGCACGCCGAGCAACGCTACCGCGAAACAGACCGTTTCGAGTTTATCACGACCAGTGGATATTATCACTCGCTGCCGGGCGACTCGCTTCGTCTGTTTATCGATACGGCGGCGGAGGTGCAGCGCGCAATGGGGTTTGCCAACGAAAAAGACCATCCCGAAGTGGCGCCGTCGCAGTTCGAGATGAACTACTCCTACACCGAAGCGCCGGTTGCCGCCGATCAGGTGCTGCTCTACAAACTGGTCTGCCGCCAGGTGGCGCATAAACTGGGGATGACGGCAAGTTTCCTGCCCAAGCCGGTCACCGGTGTGAACGGCAGCGGCATGCACACGAACCTCTCGCTTGCGCGCGGCGATACGAACCTGTTCTTCGATCCCGCCGGGCGCGATCGCATCTCGGCATTTGGCTGGAGTTTCATCAACCGCATTCTCCACAATGCCAGAGACCTCTGCCTGCTCCTCAATTCGAGCGTCAACGCCTATCGCCGCCTCGACCCGCATTATGAGGCGCCGAATGAGATTAAAGCCTCGCCCATCGACCGTGGCGCGATGATTCGCATCCCGATCGGCAATGCACGTTCGGCGCGCGTCGAGGTGCGCTCGATTGCCCCGGACGCCAATCCGTACCTCGCTATGTATGCGCTGCTCCGCACCGGATTGGAAGGCGCCGAGGGACAGGCAACGGACCCGTATCAGCCGCTTGGCATTCTTCCCGACAATATCTATGATGCGCTCGCCGATTTCAGGTCTAGCGCATTAATCAGGGAAATCATGGGAGAAGATGTGGCCGCGCGTTTTGCCGCCGCCAAGCAGGCGTCCGCCGATCGCTGCCCGCGTCTGCTCGGAACGGTCATCAAGCGCGCCGAGATCCAGTTCCATCATGAGGTGACCAATCAGCATTTGTGGAATCTCTTCTAAGAGGAAGATCAACCTGAACCTGGATAATCACCCTTGCACCTGTGGAGCGGTTGGCGCCGGCTGAGCCTGTCGAAGCCAGCGCCGATCACAAGACTGTCCAACATCCAGTTGATCTTCCCATAATGCCAGCGCCTTTCACATCATCTCGCACAAAGGCGCAACGGCGCGAAGGAGCAAAAGGGATTGTATTTCATGCACTCTACCAGCGATACGTCTCTTCCTATGCTCTTCATCGCTGGCATGAAGAGCTGGGAAATGCCGGAGTTGACGGCGCTCAATACGCTGCCAGCACACACGCTGACGGTTCCGTTCCCGGCGAACGCTGCTCTTTCCACCGATCCTTCAGCCTCGCCGTGGTATCAGAGCCTGAATGGCGTGTGGGAGTTTCGCCTGCTGCCGCGCCCTGAGGCAGTGACGGCATCTGCGCTGGCGGAAGGCGGCTGGCAGCCGATCCAGGTTCCCGGCAACTGGACAATGCAGGGATTTGGGAAGCCGCACTACACGAATGTGCAGATGCCGTTCCCGAATATGCCGCCATCCGTGCCAGACGACAATCCCACCGGCGTCTATCGTCGCCAGTTTGCGCTGCCGCCGGAATGGCGCGGTCGCCGGATCGTCCTGCACATCGCCGGGTGCGAAGGGGCGTGCTATGTCTACCTCAACGGCGCACCGGTCGGGCTGCACAAGGACTCACGCACGCCTGCCGAGTATGATGTGACCGGCATGGTGCGTTTCGATGCGCCAAATGACCTGATTGCCGTGGTGCTGCGCTGGTCCGACGCCAGTTTCGTAGAGGATCAGGACCACTGGTGGCAGTCGGGCATTCATCGTGATGTCTTTCTCTACGCGACTGATACGGTCTACCTGGCGGACCTGTCGGCGCGGGGGGATGTGAGCGATGATCTGCGCGAAGGGACGCTGCGTGTGCGCTGTACGCTCGACGCGATTGGCGAGGCTGACGAGCATACCCGTGTTGAGGCGCAGCTTTACGACGCGAGTGGTGCGCCGGTCTTTGCTGAGCCATTGAGCGCAACCTATACGCAGACCCATCCGCGCTTCGGAGTGCGCCGGTTTGTGCGCCCGGAATTGCACCTGGAAGGGCGGATCGAGGCGCCGCACCTCTGGTCGGCGGAAACGCCGTACCTGTACACGCTCGTCGTGACGGTCTACGGACCGGCGGGACCGGAACGCCACGCATGCCATGTCGGGTTTCGCTCGATTGCCGTCCGCAACCGGCAACTGCTGGTCAACGGCAAAGCGATCACGATCAAAGGCGTCAATCGCCACGACCACTCCGACACAACCGGCAAAGCGGTCAGCCGCGAGTTGATGGATCTCGACATTCAGCGCATGAAGCAGTTCAACATCAACGCCGTGCGCGCGTCGCACTACCCGAACGATCCATACTGGCTCGATCTGTGTGACCGCTACGGGTTGTACGTCATCGATGAGGCGAATATCGAGGCGCACGCCTTCTATTTCGATCTTTGCCGCGATGCGCGCTACACCCGCGCGTTCGTCGAGCGAGTGCGCAATATGATCGAGCGCGACAAGAACCATCCTTCGGTCATTCTCTGGTCGTTGGGGAATGAGAGCGGGTATGGTCCCAATCACGATGCCGCCGCCGGTCTGGCGCGTCGTCTCGATCCGTCACGGCTGCTGCACTACGAGGGCGCCATTTCGCGCTGGATGGGGGAGTCGTGGCAGGGCGGGCGCACCGTCACCGATGTCATTTGCCCGATGTATGCGTCGATTGATGAGATTGTCGCCTGGGCAGAGCAGGAGACCGATGATCCGCGCCCCCTCATCCTGTGCGAATACTCGCACGCGATGGGGAACAGCAATGGCAGTCTGGCGGATTACTGGGAAGCATTCGAGCGGTATCCGGCGTTGCAGGGCGGATTCATCTGGGAATGGCTCGATCACGGCATCCGCGTCACCGATGACCAGGGGCGCGTCTACTGGGCGTATGGCGGCGATTTCGGCGATGTTCCGAATGACGCCAACTTCGTCTGCGACGGGCTGGTGTGGCCCGACCGCACGCCGCACCCGGCGTTGTATGAGTACAAGCATCTGATCCAGCCGGTGCGGGTCGAACTGGTCGATCCGGCAGGCGACACCGTGCGGATCATCAACCGCCAGGATTTTGCCGGCATCGACTGGCTCTCTGGCACATGGGAAGTGACCGCCGATGGCGTGCCGGTTGCATCGGGCGCACTACCGGCATTGCGCGCCGCACCAGGCGAAGCGCAGGTGGTGAGTCTCGATCTCAGCATGGCGAGCGATATTCCTGGCGAACGGTTCCTGACCCTGCGCTTCTGCCAGAGCGATGCGACACTATGGGCGCCAGCCGGGCACGAGGTCGCCTGGCAGCAGCTGCCGCTGCCAGCGATTGCCGCTGCCTCTGAACCGGCAACGGCATCGTCGCCGGTGAGCGTCGAGCAAACCGCCGGGCAGATTGTGCTGTGCGCTGGCGATGTGCGCGCTGCTTTCGATACGGCAACCGGTTTGCTGGCTGCTTTCGGCAGTGGTGGTAAGAACCTGATCGTTCGCGGACCGCGGCTGAACGTCTGGCGCGCTGCGACGGACAATGACGGGCTGAAGTTATGGAACGAGCCGGAAAAGCCGCTGGCGCGCTGGAAGGCGCTGGGGCTGCACCAGATGCAATATCGTCTGCGCCAGGTGAACCTGATCGCCGCCAGCGACGAAGCGGCGACCATCGAAATCGAGCACAGCGCCTCGGGCCGCGAGCAGTGGGACGATTTCACTCACATTCACCGCTACACGCTGCGCACCAGCGGCGAGTTGCTTGTCGAAAACATTGTGATCATCGGCGATGGAATCAGCGACATCCCGCGCGTCGGGGTAAGCCTGACGCTGACTCCGGGGCTTGAGCAGCTCGAATGGTACGGGCGCGGACCGTGGGACAACTACAGCGACCGCAAAGCCAGCGCGATGGTGGGGCGCTGGCGCTCAACCGTGACCGACCAGTATGTGCCCTACATCATGCCGCAGGAACACGGGCATAAAACCGATGTGCGCTTCCTGCGCCTGACCGATGCCGTTGGGCGCGGGTTGTTCGTCGGCGCGCGCCCGACTATTGAGTTTTCGGCGCTGCACCACAGCGATGACGACCTGTTCCGCGCCCTGCACACTATCGACTTGACGCCGCGCGCTGAGGTGTTCCTCAACCTCGACGCGGCGCATCGCGGGCTTGGGACGTTGAGCTGCGGACCCGACACGCTTGAGCGATACCGGCTGATGGAGCGCGACTATCGATTTGCGTATTGGATGAGAATCCTGGGATAGCCGATTGAGAGAGCATCTGCGCACCCGGCGCTCTGCTCCAACGCCGCGTTGCATTGCAACGCGGCTACGCTTCCACTAACACCTCTTCAGACCATGCCTCAATCGCCGCCCAATCACGGCGATCCTCTTCGACCGCGCCGACCATCCGGGCAATGAGCCGGTCGAGGAACGACAGTCGCGCAAAGTTCATGGCGCCGGCGAAATACGCCTCGGCCACCGGGTTGATCAGCGGTCGCACGGCATCGAGATACGCCGCGCGGTTGGCGCGACTGGTTTCGTCATCGCCAGTGTTCAGCATGTGGACGGTAAAGAGCGCGACTGGCACGCCATTCAACGCCGCCTGGTTCGCCTTGACGAAATCGACCGCCTCGGGCAGCCAGTGACTCATCCGAATGGCGCTGCCGACAATGATCGCGTCATAACCGGTAACCTCCGGTCGGGCTTTGATCGGTTTCACATCCACCGCGAAGCCGCGCTCACTGAGCGTTCGAGCGATGGCGGCGGCAATCTCGGCGGTAGAACCAGCGCGCGTGGCATACGTGACAAGCATACGCCTGCTCATGGCACTCTCCTTTGTAAAGGTCAGATCGACGACAGCGGTCTCAGGAGCGAAGGTCGCAACGTATCCGCCGCCGATGCAGGCTGCGGTCGTGGCTGCCAGACCAATGCCTGCGGCTGTGAGAAAACGTCGTCGCGTGAACGTCTGATCCATGGGTGTTCTCCAGTCCCCGGCAGCGCCCGGTTCCCGCTGCGGGCGCCCGGCTTTCGGCGGTGCGGCGCTGTCCGGGTGATCGATGACGACTGGAGTGTACAATCTATGGAGCGTTCACGAACCACATCTTTATGTAGGAGAAGGGCTGCAAGCCAAGACCTGTCAGACAACAGGAGTTGGGCGCCTCACGGATGAGCCGTGTGATGGTTCTTCTTGCCTTCGGCAGAGCGGTATGTGTCTTCTTTTGCGGTACGGTGCAGTGGCAGAGCCGCCGCACCGTTCCGCCCTACTTGGGTGCGCCATGCCGCCGCAGGCTCTGGCGAAGCCAGAACATGCGCTACCGCGTAAGTCCCGTCAAATAAGGCGGACAAGCCATTTACATCCCAATCTCCGCGCGCGCGACGCCTTCAGCCCGCGCGGCGCGCGCCACGGCAGCGGCAATCGCCGGCACAATGTCGCGGTTGAAGACGCTGGGGATGATGTACTCTTCGTTCAGTTCCTCGCGGCTGATGACGCTTGCCAGACCTTCAGCGGCTGCCAGACGCATCCTGGGGGTGATCGCTGAGGCGCGCACATCGAGCGCCCCGCGGAACATGCCGGGGAAACTGAGCGCATTGTTGATCTGGTTGGGAAAATCGGAACGACCGGTGGCGACCACGCGGGCATAGTGCTGCAACATCTCCGGATCGCCTTCGGGGATAGGGTTGGCGAGTGCGAAAACAATCGGATCGCTCCCCATGCTCTGCATCATCTCAACCGTGAGCAGATTCCCGGTCGAGACGCCAATAAAGGCATCGGCGCCAACGAGCGCCTCTGCCAGATCGCCGCGCCGTCGCTCGCGGTTCGTGCGTTCGGCGATCTGCCGTTGCATCGGCGTCAGGTGCTGATCCTCGTCGATATTCAGGATTCCGATCCGATCCACGGCGGTGATTTCGCCCACCCCTGCGCTAATCAGATTGCGAATAATCGCCGTGCCTGCCGCGCCAACACCATTGACCACCACGCGCATCTGGTCGAGACGCTTGCCCACCAGCGTGGCAGCGTTGCGCAGACCCGCCAGCACCACCACCGCCGTGCCGTGCTGATCATCGTGCATCACCGGGATGTCGAGGCGCTCAACCAGGCGCTCTTCGATGTCGAAGCACTTGGGGGCGGCGATGTCTTCCAGATTGATGGCGCCAAATACGGGCGAAATCTGCTCGACTGTCGCCACAATCACGTCCGGGTCCTGGCTCTTCAGGCAGATCGGGAAAGCGTCGATGTCCGCCAGTTCTTTGAAGAGCACCGCTTTTCCTTCCATCACGGGGATAGCCGCAGCAGCACCGAGATTGCCCAGCCCCAGAACGGCGCTGCCGTCACTGACGACGGCAAGGCTGTTCTTCTTAATCGTCAACGAGAAGGCGTTTTCTTCGTCGCGCGAAATTGCCCGGCAGACGCGCGCAACGCCAGGGGTGTAGATCAGCGAGAGGTCGTCGCGGCTCTTGAGCGGCGTGCGGCTGTGAATGGAAATCTTGCCGCCCTGGTGCAGCGAAAACACCCGGTCGCTCACATTCGTGACGACGACGCCGGGAATAGCGTTGATGCGGCGAACAATCCGGTCGCCGTGGAGTTCGTCCTGCACGCGAACGGTGATGTCGCGCACGATGTGTTTGCGGTCGACGCGCACAATGTCGATGGCGCCAATGTTGCCGCCGTTCTCGCCAATGGCAGTGGCAATGGCGCCCAGCATGCCAGGGCGATTGTCGATCTGACAGCGGATGGTCAGGGTGTAGGCAATCCCTTGATTCGTTCCAGTCATCAGGCGCTCCTGTCCTCATGGGTGTCACGATTGCCTGATTATACGATATGCTGAAGCGATCGGATGAGGCGGGCGTCTTTTTTGCGCCTGTGCGTCTTTGCGCTACTTTTATGAGCTGATGGAGCCCGGAACCCGGCGGCCCGGCGGCTAAAGCCGCGGGCTCCTGCTGCGAAGCCCGCCTGCGCGGGCTCCATTGGGCGATACCGGATTATGTTCTCAAACTCCATAAGCCGCGGGCTCCTGCTGCGAAGCCCGCCTGCGCAGGCTCCATTGGGCGATACCGGATTGTGTTCTCAAACGCCATAAGCCGCGGGCTCCTGCTGCGAAGCCCGCCTGCGCGGGCTCCATTGGGCGATACCGGATTATGTTCTC
>DAOTWI010000092.1:0-4173 GCA_034436075.1 Roseiflexus sp. | reverse complement strand
CGGCTTTGCCGCCGCACCGCACCACAAAAGAAGACAAGTACCGCTCTGCCGAAGGCAAAAAGAGCCGTCACGCGGCTCATCCGTGAGGTGACCGCGTAAGTCCTGTCAATGAAAGGGAGATGCTCGTGAAAGTCGCATACGTGTTCGCAACCGATATGTCGGCGACCTACAAACTTGGCAAGATGATCCTGCCGCAACTGGAGCAGGGGGTTCATGGCGCGCAGGTGGTCGGGATAATGTTTTTCGACGACAACCTGTATGTGTTGCGCAAGGGCGATCCGATTGGCGAGCGCCTGGCAAAGATTGCGAAGGAGCAGAACATTCTCCTCATGGTGTGCGACCGCTGCGCCATCGAGCGCGACCTGGGAGAGGGCGATTTCACACAATGCGGCTTTGGGCAGGTCAAAGCAAAGGGTCTGGTCGATGGCGTGGTTGCTGGCTGCTTCCCGCAGTTGTACGAAGCGCTTGCCGGAAGCCCGCCGGATCAGGTGATTACCCTATGAGTTTGCGGCAGAGAGGACGGGCTGTGCGCCAACGACCTGTCCAACATGGATTATCTGTAAGCACGCGGGATTAAGTAGCGCCGGGGCGCTGCGGGCTGATGGTTTTTGAGAAAATAGTCCGGTATCGCCCGGTCCAGCCCGCGCAAGCGGGCTTCGCTTCCCGTAGCCCGCGGCTGATGGTTTTTGAGAAAATAATCGGGTATTGCCCAATCTAGCCCGCGCAGGCGGGCTTCGCTTCCCGTAGCCCGCGACTTCAGTCGCCGGGCTAATAGTAAGGACGTGCAAGCCCCTGCGGGGCTGTCCCGCGCGCTGGACGTCGCTCCGGGCGCCAGAGAGAAAAGCGCGATTGCGGTCGAATTCGCGCCATCTCCCCATAGATCCGCGCGAATCCGTCGCATCCGTGGCAATCCGTGTCCTATTTCGCCGGGAACTCACCCCAACGCTACCGCTCCGCCCGCCGGCGCTCCGGTTCGCGCGAGCGGGGGAGCGGGATGTACTCGACCGAGGGACGCCGCTGCGCCGTCTGCGGGTACAGCCCCATCAACTGGTACACGAGCGACGGCATCTCGGTGCTGACTGGCAGCCCAAGTTCGCGCGCCTCGCGCACGCTGATCGGGTAATCGTGGGTCCAGACGCCGGTCGCTAGCATAGTGGCGATATGCTCGGCTTTTTCGGCGCCCATCCGATCCGCCAGCAACTCGATAACCGTCGCTTTCACCTGGCGGATCGCCTTCTCAGCAATATCCGCCATAATCAGGGTCTCGTCTTCGATCTCGCTGATCGGCTTGCGTTCCAGCACCTTCAGAATCGACGCCGCCGGCTGCTGCCCCAACTGCGGGTCTACCGGTCCAAGCACAGCATTCTCGTCCATGACGATCTCATCCGCCGCCAACGCGATCAGCGTCCCGCCGGACATCGCATAGTGCGGCACGAACACCGTGACCTTCGCCGGATGCTTGCGCAGCGCGCTGGCAATCTGCTCCGCTGCCAGCACCAACCCGCCCGGCGTGTGCAGCACCAGGTCAATCGGGACATCCTTATCGGTCATTTTGATCGCCCGCAGCACGGCTTCCGAGTCGTCGATGTCGATGTAGCGCACGAGCGGGAAGCCGAGCAGGCTCAGGGTTTCCTGGCGGTGGATCAGCACGATCACCCGGCTCTGGCGCTGCTGCTCGATGCGTTCGAGCAGGCGCAGGCGTCCATTCTCCAGCATCTTCTGGCGAATGACCGGTTGCAACGACGAAATAATGAAGAAAATCCAGAACAGTCCTATCAGGTCCACATGCACCCTCCACGATCACCAGGGCCAGTACTCGTCCGCATAGACGCGCCGCCGGTTGCGGCGCTGAATGAACAGACCTACGAGCACGATACCAGCGATGAACCCGCCAGCATGCGCCCACCACGCCACGCCGCCGAACCCCTGCGCGCCGGTAATGATCGCCAGCGTGCCGTTGAGTAACTGCGACAGGAACCAGACTCCCAGGTAGACCATCGCCGGGATTTCGACGAACCAGGGAAGAAACAGGATCGGTATCAACGTAATGACCCGCGCCGTCGGGTACAGGATCAGGTACGCGCCGAGCACGCCGCTGATCGCGCCGCTCGCGCCAATCGTTGGAATGGGCGAGTCCGGGTTGAAGAACACATGCGTCAGGGCTGCGATCAACCCGCAGATCAGATAGAACGCCAGGTAGCGCCCGCCCCCCATCCGGTCTTCGACATTGTCGCCGAAGATGTAGAGCGCCAGCATATTACTGAGCAGGTGTGACCATCCGCCGTGGAGGAACATCGAAGTGAACAGCGTGGCGATCTGATCCGGTCCCGGATTGGCGAGCAGGCGCGCAGGTACGACGCCAAAGACCGTGACGAAACGTTCGGCATCGGCGCCAGCCGCAATTTCAAGCAGGAAGATTGCTACATTTGCGATAATCAGCACCCAATTGACGAAGGGGAGGGAGCGCGCCTGGACGTTATCATGGAGTGGGATCATGCACGAAGTCTCCGCATATCGCTACTCCCGCTCTTCGACCCATTCCGCCTCGATCCAGACCATCGCGCCTTCGACGCGGCGGCGTTCCGCGAGTTCGGCGCGCAGCCGCACCACTTCGTGCTGCAGCGCCACCAGGCGGCGCCGCATGTGCAGCACGACATCCACTGCCTCATGGGAAAGCCCCAGCGTTTCGATCAGGCGACGCACACGGCGCAATTCGCACAGATCGTCTTCATCCGGTTCGGCAAATGCTCCAATTACCCCCAGATCAATTAGGTCCTGGATCAACTCGACTGGCAGACCGATTTGTGCTGCCAGCGTTTCGGGATTGATGCGACGGATCAGCATACGACAACTCCTATGCGCCGGTCACCCTTTTTTTCGCGCGCTCCGCTCGCGCGCCAGGGCGCGAATCGTCTCGACGTCCGCATCGCTCAACGCTTCAGGCAACACCAGTTTCACCCGCGCAAACAGATCGCCGCGTTCGGTGGGGCGCTCAAGGCGCGGCATGCCCTTGCCGCGCAGGCGGAACACCTGATCCGCTTGTGTGCGCGGCGGAATCTTGAGCAGCACCGAACCGTCCAGCGTTGGAACGCGCGCCTCGCCGCCGGCAATGGCCGTCAAGCAATCGACCGGGACCGTCGTTGTCAGATCATCGCCGTCGCGTTCAAATTGCGGGTGTGGCAGAACGGTGATCAGCAGATAGAGGTCGCCAGGCGGCCCCCCGGCAATACCGGGGCGCCCCTGACCGGTGAGACGCATGCGGGTTCCCGTGCGCGCGCCGACCGGAATCTTCGCCTCGATGCGTCGCGTACCCGCCTGAAGCGAGCGCGTTGTGCCGTGGAACGCTTCTTCGAGCGAAATCTCGACCGGCAACTCAATGTCGCGCCCCCGTTGCGGACCACGTGGCGCCGCAGCGCGCGGCTGACCGAAGATCGTGCCGAAGAAGTCCGAAAAGGGGCTTTCGCTCCCGAACAGGTCCTCCAGGTCCTCCGGTGAGACCGTCGTATAGGTGTAGACCGTCTGCCCTGGCGTTGTCTGCCAGGGACCCCAATCGAACTCGCCGCCGCCGCCGCGCTGCTGCCAGCGCTGATACTGGTCGCGCAGGTGATCGTACTTGCGGCGACGCTCCGGGTCGCTCAGCGCCTCGTAGGCTTCATTGATCTCTTTGAAACGCTCCTCCGCCTTTTTGTCGCCGGGGTTGACATCGGGATGGTACTGCCGGGCCAGTTTGCGGTACGCCTTTTTGATTGTCTGTTCGTCGGCGTCGGGCGGAACGCCGAGGACGGCGTAGTAATCCTTGAACTCCATAGGCATTGCCTTGTGATGAAGGAATGGCGCAGGGGCATTATAGCAGATGGGAACGGGAGAGGGGTTGCCAGTGTAGCGCGTGCCGCGCCGACTGCGCTTGCTCTCATACCTCGTTTCCATGTCGTGTTCAGAACGCGATCAACGTGAACCGGCGGCGCGCCCTGCATAGAGTCGGCGCTTGGGGGGATGTGAGGTCGCAGTCAGGGATGATAGATGTGAAGACCCTTTACATTGCGGAGGGGATGTTCTATACTTGACTTGCTTCTACATGATGCACTCGATATCAATGATAATAACTATTGTTGCTAGTTTTGTTGAAATCTGTGTGCTGGCATAGACCGTGTCGATGAGCAAAAAGACCATGTC
>DAOTWI010000091.1:0-5753 GCA_034436075.1 Roseiflexus sp. | reverse complement strand
CGCTAGCGGGAACCGGTTGCGGCGCCGGGGCGCTGGCTGCGACAGGTGCAGGCGCGACCGCCATTGCAGCAGTCGCTGCGCTGGTCTGAACGGCTGCCGTTTCCCCGGCAAGACCATACCCCGCAGCGTAGAGACCGCAGAGCGCCTGGTTGAAACTCTGGATCGTGCCGGTCTTCGGATGGTTCGTAAAGAGCGACACGACATCGGGCTTGTTGCCGAGCACATCGTCCACGAACCCCTTGAGCGCCTTCTTCGGACCGACTTCGACGAAGCAGCGCGCCCCTTCGCGGTAGAGGGTTTCGACCCCTTTGACCCACTGCACCGGCGATGCAATCTGCTTTTCGAGGATATCCTTGATCTCCTCGACCGTCGTCGGGTAGAGTTCACCCGTCACATTCGCAACCATCGTAATGCGCGGCGGCGCGATATGGAAGCGGTCGAGCTGTTTGCGCAGCGGACCGGACGCTGGCGCGACGATGCGGGTATGGAAGGCGTGGCTGACCGGGATGCGCTGCGCCTGATACCCCTTCTGGGTGAAGACCTCGATCGCCTTTTCGACCGCTTTGCTGGCGCCGCCGATCACCACCTGGTTGTACGAGTTGATATTGGCTGGGATGACGTACCCATCGATCTCGTTGAGGGTGCTCAACACCACATCGAGGGGCGCCATCACCGCCGCCATCCAGCCATTGTCATCAACCTTGACCTTGCTCATCTCGGCGCCGCGCGCGGCTGAGGCTTCGAGCGCCTCGGCGAACGGCATAATGCCAGCAGCGTTCAGCGCGGCATACTCGCCGAGCGAATGCCCCATCACCATATCCGGCTCGAACCCGTACTCCTTGAGCAGGCGGCAGAGGGCCGCATCGAGCGTCAACATCGCTGGTTGCGTGATCGCCGTCTGCATCAGGTCGTGTTCGGCTTTCTTGAGCGCGGCGGGGTCGTTCGCATCAACATAGATGTAGCTGCTGAGCGGCTTGCCCAGGATCGGCGTCATCACCGCATCGCTCTCTTTGATCACCTCGGCGAACGCCGGTTCACTGAGCAATTCCCGCCCCATATTGACATACTGGCTACCCTGACCGGGGAAGAGGAAGGCGATTTTGCCCGGCTTTGGACCGCTGCCGCGGAAGACCCCCTGCGCCTGCAACGCCTTCCAGGCGGAGGGGTTGTCGAAGCCTGCCGCCTTCTGCGCTTTCTTCAGGCGGTCGAGCAGTTCGTCGTGGTTGCCGAAATCGATCACCACGCGCTCCTGCTGCGCCAGTTCCTTCGGGTCAGGCGGCGCGACCGGCGGCGTCCAACCGGCTTCGACCTTCTGGAAGATCGCGTCGATCTTGTCCTTGAGTTCCTTCGGCGTCGATGCGCCAATCGCCAGGATGCCGCGCAGCGGCTGTTTGTCGGAACGCAGGCGCGGCCCGGCAGGCGGCGGCGTACTGGCGGAAACCGTCGACGACGACGTGCTCATTGCAACGGTTGCGCTTCCCGAAGCGCCCGCCTGCGACACAGCGGCGCTGGCGTAGATCTTCGGCTCGGTGCGGATCATGCCAGGAATGTATTCTTCAAGGACAATATGGAAGTTGGTGCCGCCGAAGCCGTAGGCGCTGACGCCAGCGCGGCGCGGGATGTTGCCGCGGCGCTCCCATTCGCGCGCCTCGGTGAGCAGATAGAACGGCGTGGCGCCGAAGTTGATATTCGGGTTGGGCTTTTCGCAGTTCAGAGTTGGCGGCAGGACCTTGTGATAGATCGCCATAACCGCCTTCAGCAAGCCAGCCGCACCCGCGCCCGCCTTCAGGTGTCCGATATTGCTCTTGACCGAGCCAAGCCCGATGCTGCCGCGCTCGGCTTTGCCGAAGCAGGACGACAGGCTTTCGACCTCGACGACATCGCCGACGCGCGTGCTGGTGCCGTGCGCCTCGACGAGCGTTGCGGTTGCGGGGTCGAGCCCGGCATCCTGCCAGGCGCGCTCGACAGCGAGGATCTGCCCGATCGGGTTGGGCGCGGTAATGCCTTTGCCCTTGCCATCCGACGAACCGCCAACCCCGCGGATGACCGCGTAGATGCGGTCGCCGTCACGTTCTGCGTCAGCGAGGCGCTTGAGCAGGAAGGCAGCGGACCCCTCACCCATCACGAAGCCATCGGCGCCATCGCCGAACGGCCGCGTACCGGTGGCGGAGAGCGCGCCGATCTTACAGAACTTCACAAACGTGCTGGCGCCCATATTGCGGTCGACGCCGCCGGTGACGATGGCATCGCACTGACGCTGAATAAGTTGCTCGCACGCTGCATCAACGGCCGCGAGCGTCGAGGCGCAGGCGGCGTCAGTAATGAAGTTCGGACCGCGCAGGTTGAGCACATTTGCCACGCGCCCCGAAACGATATTCGGCAACTCGCCGGGCATCGTATCTTCGGTCACTGGCGGGAGGGTGCGGTCAAGTTCCGCGTGCCACTGCGCAATCAGCGCCTCCTGCACCTCGCGGGGCAACCGTCGCCAGGCTTCGGTGCGCTCGAGCAGGTGGACATACTCAGGGAACACGACGCGCTGATGGGTGATGTAGTGCAACTCACCACCCATCGCCGTTCCCAGGATGACGCCGGTGCGGTCGGTATCGAGCGCGCGCTCAGGATACCCGTAGTCGGCGAGCACTTCAGCGGCAATTGTCACCGCCCACTGCTGTCCTTCGTCCATAGCAGCGGCGACGCGCGGCGGGATCTTGAAGCGTTTCCAGTCGAAGGTAAACCCGCGCACCCAGCCGCCGATCTTCGAGTAGGTCTTATCCGGGACGGAGGGATCGGGATCATAGTAATCCGCGATGCTCCAGCGCCCCGGCGGCGTTTCGGTAATGCTGTAGCGTTTGTTCAGAATATTGGTCCAGAAGGCGGGCGCGTTGGGGGCATCGGGAAGGATCGCGCCCACCCCGACAATCGCAATCGCCCGTTCTGCAGAGTCACTCATCGCTGTCTCCCTTTCAGGCTGCCGGGAAAGCCTCGACCAGTTTCGCCGCGACAAAGTCCATATCCGCAATCTGCCCAGCCTGTGCGGCAAAGATGGCGGGCAGGTTGAGCGTGTTCGCCAGGTTGGGGTCGGTCTGACCGGCGCCGATCAGCCAGGCGAGTCCGTCGGTCGCAACCTTGTAGGCAGCCATGCGCGCGAAGATGCGCGCCAGCGCCTGTTCGGTCGGAAGATCGAGACCGGAGGCGACGGTTGGTTTGCTGCTGACCCGTTCGCTGAAGATCGCCGCTGTTTCCGCCCATGCGATCAGTTCGCCGAGGCGGAACAGAATATGCTGATTGCGCGTCAGGCGGTCGATGCGCGCGCGTTCCAGGATGTTCGCCAGCGCGTGCATTGCCAGCGCCGCCACATTCGCGCCATTGTTCGGTTCGCGCTGATGCACCTGTTCGACGCGCGCCGCCCAATCGTGGTAGTACGCGCCCTTCGTCTTCAGGTGGAACTGCCAGCGGTCGCGGGCGATCGTCCACTCCATGATCTCGGATGTGCCCTCATAAATGCAGGTGATGCGCACATCGCGCTTGATCTTCTCGACCATGTACTCTTTGGTGTAGCCATAGCCGCCGTGGACTTGAATGGCGTCCTCGGCGGCCTTATTGCCAGCTTCGGTCGCCATATACTTCGCCACGGCGCCCTCGGTCTGTTGCTGATCATTGCCGCCATCGATCGTCTCGGCGACCCACTCGATATAGTGGCGCGCCGCTTCGAGGCGGGCAACGTTGGGCACAATCAGTTTGTGCGTCAACCCCTGCTGCTGGCTGAGCGGCTTCCCGCCCTGAATGCGCGTCTGCGCATAGCGAATGGCGCGGCGCATCGCCTCCCATCCGGCGCCAAGCCCAAACGACCCGACCATCAGACGGGTATAGCCAAAGACCGCCGCCGCCTGCGCCAGACCTTTGCCTTCCTCGCCGCCGACCAACCGGTCAGCGGGGACGAAGACCTCGTCGAGGAAGAGCGCGGCAGTATTCGAGGCGCGGATGCCATGCTTGTCTTCCGGTTTGCCTTTGGTGAAGCCGGGCGCATCATGCTCGACGATGAACCAGGAGATGCCGCCGGGAGCGTTCGCCAGGATCGTGTAGATGGCAGCGACGCCGCCATTCGAGATCCACTGCTTGCGCCCGCTAATCTTGTACCCGATCACCTTGCCATCTTCGACCACCGGCACAGCTTTGGTCGTCAGGGTCGCCAGGTCGGAGCCAGCCTGCGGCTCAGTGGCGCCGTATGCCACGAGCAACCCTTCCTCAGCGATGCGCCCCATCCAGTGCTTCTTCTGCTCCTCGGTGCCGCCGACGGTAATCGGGTCGGTGCCGAGGAACGTCGCCAGCACGCCAGTCGCAATACCGAGGTCGATAGCAGCCATCGCTTCCGACACGCGGTAAATATCATACGCCCCGCCGCCCAGACCGCCATACTCTTCGGGAATGAACAACAGGTGAATGCCCAATTTGTTGGGGTCGTACAGGTCTTTCAGCACACCGGCGGGGAATTCGTCGTTATGATCGAGTTGGCGGAGATATTCGGGCGTCAGTTTCCGTTCGGCGTATTCGCGCAGCGTCGACAGAACCATATCGAGCGTCTCGACATCCAGAGTGGTCATTGCCTGCTCCTCCTCACAACGTACCATATGGTACATGCTTGTACCCGACTTCACGGAAATCCTTGCAGATTGTACCGACGCGCACTGCGGCATGCAGGAAAGAACTATCTATCGTATGGAAAGAACTCTTCACCTGTCTGTAACTTTTGCGATACACTGCGTTGTATGATACTGACAAAGCGGCTTATTCCATACTTCGCAGGTCTGGCGCTGCTCCTGTTGTCGTGCCTGGCGTTGGGCGTCTGGATCAACGACGGCGAACAGGAACGACGCGCCAGACAGCGCGACCTTGAGCGTGCGCGCGCCTTATGGGAGCAGCGTCCATTCCGCGACTACCGCCTGGTGGCGGAGGATGGCGACTGCACCTACGACGTGGTGGTGCGTCAGGGACAGATCACCGGCAGCTACCGCGACAGTTGCAATCTCCGTGCGCGCACAATCGAGACGTTGTTTCTTATCGCCGAAGGCGACGGAACGACTACGCCGGTGTGTGGCGTGCGTGGATGTGTGTGCGAAACATACATCCGCATTCGCGCCGATTACGATCCGGCGTTGGGTTACCCGCGTTCTCTCATCATCGAAGCGACGCTGCGACCGAACTGGCGCCACCAGGACTTCTGGCGCAGTATGCTGGCGGGCAATGGTGCAGCCCTGTGCCGTGGCGCAAACCGACGAACGATCAGCGTGTTGTATGTTGACGCAGCGCCGTGAATCGTCTGAAAAGCGCCAGTGCTAGATATCTGCTATTGGCGAACTTCTGTGCGATATCGACCCTGGAATCGCTCGTGAACGGTTTGGCGCTGCGTCTGGGTTCAGGAATGCGGAAAGGGTGAATGACAGATTGCTGCTGATTCGTCGTCGCCTCCTATTCTTACATAAAGCGCCAAAGATTGCAACCTTCTCTTGTGGTCACATGACCGCGATCGTGGGCTAAAATTGATGGGAGGCGCGAGGCAAGAGGCGAGAGGCGAGAGGCGAGAGGCGAGAGGCGAGAGGCGAGAGGCGAGAGGCAAGAGGTGAGCGGCAAGAGGCAAGAGGCGCGAGGCGAGTGGCAAGAGGCGCGAGGCAAGAGGCAAGAGGCGAGAGGCGCGAGGCAAGAGGCGCGAGGCAAGAGGCAAGAGGCGAGGGGCAAGAGGCGTGAGGCAAGAGGCG
>DAOTWI010000090.1:0-1524 GCA_034436075.1 Roseiflexus sp. | reverse complement strand
AGGGTCAGGTCTGAGACCTGACCCGACGAGAGAAGGAGAAAACTCGCATGGTTCCATCCCGCCCCCGTCCACCGGCGATGCTGCGCCTGCTGCTGGCGCTGACCACGCTGGCGCTTCTGCTCGCCAGCGCGTTCGTCACGCCGCAGCGCGCCGCTGCCACATCCACGATCATCACCCAGTGGACGTTCAATTCACTAGTGCCAGACAGCAGTTCTGGAACCGGCACAACCGACCCCGCCATTGGCAATGGGACAGCGTCGCTCGTCGGCGGCACGACCGCCTCCTTCGCCAGCGGGGATGTCAACAACGGCAGTACCGACCCGGCTACCGGCGATGACTCGGCGTGGAACACGACCACCTACGCTCCCCAGGGAACCGGCGACCGCACCCGCGGCGTCCAGTTCGCTATCAGCACGGTGGGCTATCAGAGCATTCGCTTCAGTTTCGACCTGCGCCACAGCAACACGGCTGCCAATACGGTTGCGCTCCTCTACTCGACCGACGGCGGCGCAACGTTCAGCCAGGCGACCACATTCGTCGCAACAGCGGGTGAAACCTGGTTCAATAACCGATCGTTCGATTTCAGCGGCATCCCGGCGCTCAACGACAATCCCAATGTCGTCTTCCGCATCGCGGCGGCGTTCGCCTCCGGAGGCAGCGGGTATGTCGCTGCAAACCCGACGAGCAACTACACAACGATTGGCACGCTGCGCTTCGATATGGTGACCGTGCGCGGCGAACCGCTCGGCAGCCCCGACGCCGCGCCAGCGGCGGTGAGCACATCGCCGGTGAATGGCGCGATCGGTGTTCCGGTAAATGCAAACATCATCGTGACGTTCAGCGAACCGGTGACGGTGACGCCAGTCTCGTTCACCCTGGTCTGCGCAACGAGCAGCAATGTGGCAATGAGTCTGAGCGGTTCCGGGTCAATCTACACGCTCGACCCAGTGATCCTCCTGGCGGCGGGCGAAACCTGCACTGTCACCGTGATTGCCGCGAATGTGAGCGATGTTGATGCCATCGATCCACCCGATACGATGGTCGCGGACGTTGTCTTCGGTTTTACGCTGCAATCGGCGACAGGTTCTTGTACTGCCCCCGACACGCCGATCAACCAGGTGCAGGGCAGCGGCGCCACCACCCCCATCAGCGGCACGGTCGTCACCATCCAGGGCGTGGTCGTCGGCGATTATGAAGGTCCCGCTCCTGCCCTGCGCGGCTTCTACCTCCAGGAGATTGCCCAGGTCGACGCCGACCCGCTCACCTCCGAAGGCGTCTTCGTCTTCAACGGCAACGCCAACTCCGTCAGCCTCGGGCAGGTCGTCCAGGTCACCGGCACCGCGACCGAGTTTCAGGGGCAGACCCAGATCGGCGCCGTGACCGCCATCGAGGTCTGCGGCACGGCGCCGGTCACGCCTGTGGACGTGATGATGCCCTTCCCCAGCCCCGACTACCTCGAACGCTACGAAGGCATGCTCGTGCGCTTCCCGCAGACCCTGTACGTCACCGAGCACTTCCAGCTCG
>DAOTWI010000089.1:0-2340 GCA_034436075.1 Roseiflexus sp. | reverse complement strand
ACCCGCGCTTCGCGCGCCGTCACGACTCCTGCCGAAGCGCCGCTCAGACGGGCATCGCGCCCTGCCATCAGCAGCGGCGTGGCGCTGCCGGTCATGCTCACATCGCCGCCAGCCTGCACCGACAGCGCGGCGCTGAACGTCATGGATACATCATCCTGGGCTGTCACTGAACGTGCAAATGCGCGGGATAACGTCGCCTTCTGCGCCTCGACCGCGCCTGCCGACACATTACTCAGTTCGACGACGTCCGCCTCGATCATATCGCGTGACTCCGAACGCTCGATCCGTAACAGCCGGTCGAGCCATCCGGGACGGTGGTTCGATGCCATGATACACCTCCATGGCGCTGCAAGAGACGCGAACAGTATAGCACACGGCGTCGGAGAAGGCGTGTTCGTGGTAAGATACAGGAAGAATCGATCAGTGCGATGGAGGAGCGGCATGACCACCTACCGCGATGCTGGCGTCGATATTGACGCTGCGGCGCGCGCCAAACAATTAATGGCGGAAGCCGTGCGCGCGACCTATTCCCCCGCCGTGCTGGCAGGCATGGGCGCATTCGGAGGATGTTTCGATCTGCACGCCGCGTTGGGTGAAGAAATTGGCGATGCTGTGCTGGTCGCCTCCACCGACAGCGTCGGCACCAAAACGCTGGTCGCTGCGGCGCTCGGTCGCTATGAGACCCTCGGCTACGACCTGGTCAACCATTGCGTCAACGACATTCTGGTGCAGGGCGCACGACCGCTGTTCCTGCTCGATTACCTGGCGGTTGACCGGCTCGACCCGCAGCGCGCCGCAACACTGGTGGCGAGCGTCGCCGCTGCGTGCCGCGAAGCGGGATGCGTCCTGCTCGGCGGCGAAACAGCGCAGATGCCCGACGTGTACCGCGACGGCGCCTTCGAACTGGCGGGCACGATTGTCGGCGTGGTTCAGCGCGAACGGATGCTGCCGCAGAATGTCGCGGTCGGTGATGCTATCCTGGCGCTGCCGTCGAGCGGATTGCACACCAACGGCTATTCCCTGGCGCGGCGAGCGCTCGGACCGGGCAGCGCCTACGGATACGACGCCACCCCCGCCGCATTGGACGGCAGAAGCATCGGCGAGGCGCTGCTCAAACCGCACCGGTCTTATCTCTCCGCATTTGAGCAATTCGAAGCGGCGGGCATCCCGGTGCATGCCCTGGCGCACATCACCGGCGGCGGCGTGTATGAAAACCTGCCGCGCGTGTTGCCAGACGGATGCGGCGCCGTCATCCGGCGCGGCGCGTGGGACATTCCGCCGATCTGCTCACTCGTCGTGCATGCCGCCGGTCTCGACGAACACGAAGCCTACCGCACGCTGAACATGGGACTCGGCATGCTCGTGATCGTCCCGCCCGACGCTGCCGGTGCTGCGTTGCGCGCCATACCCGACGCGCGGCTGGTCGGCGAGGTGATCCGGGGGAAAGGAACGCAGTTGATTCAGATAGTATAAAGGAGACCACGGATGCGCGCGGATGCGACGGATTCGCACGGATTTGCCGGATAGCGCCATCAGATTGAAGCTTTTCTTACCAGCCCGCAGCAAGAATCAGAACACATGTTTGGCATCCTGCCAGAACCATGGTACACTTCTTCGTGTAGAATCTGGCAGGGACAGGAGGGACAGAGATGAGCGCTTCGACAGCAACCGATCCGGCGGCGCTTTCGGAAGAGACGCGGCTGCCGTGGGGCGTGCTGCTCTCGCCGCCGCCCGGCGACCTGCCATACGACGATGGAGAGCGTATGGAGTCACCGTGGCACGCGCAGAGCGCCATGATCCTCAAAGCCGCCTACGTCGCCGCGCACGGCGGGGTCATGACCGACTACTACATCGGCATTAACATGTTCGTCTACTACAGCTGGAAGCAGATCCGCAACGACGAGTATCGCGGACCGGACATGTACTTCGTGAAGGGCGTTGACGGCGCAAAGCCGCGTCTGTACTGGGCGATCTGGGACGAGGACGGGAAATACCCCGATGTGATCATTGAACTGTTATCGCCGAGCACGGAGCGGGTCGATCTTGGCGTGAAAAAGGACCTCTACGAGCAGCGGTTTCGCACCCCCGAGTACTTTTGCATCGCACCTCACGTCGAGCGGTTGCTTGGCTGGCGGTTGGGACCGGATATGCGCTACCATCCGCTGGCGCCCAACGAGCACGGGCGGTTGTGGAGCGAGCAACTCGGCTTCTGGATCGGTCCGTGGCGCGGCATCTACATGGGCGAAGAACACACCTGGCCCCGTCTGTTCCATCCCGACGGGACGCTCGTGCTGCTGCCGGAAGAAGCCGAGCGGCAACGCGCCGACGCCGAGCGACAAC
>DAOTWI010000088.1:0-4860 GCA_034436075.1 Roseiflexus sp. | reverse complement strand
CGCCGCCGTGCAGCAGCACAACCACATCGGGCTGCACAATCGTGACCGGACTGAGTTCCACGTCGATCGGCGCCGTAAAAACCCGCCCGTGCCCAGCTATCTGGACATACTGCATCAGGTAGTAGAAGATCAGACCGGCGACATTCTGATGGTCGGGGTTGGGAGCAGGCGCCATACGCAGGGCTCCATCGATCAGTTCATAACGTTGCCCATTGTCCGGCAGGCGCTCGTAATCGGCCACCGTCCAGCGCCCGCCGGGAGGCGGCGGCAGATGGGAGACTGATCCTGCGACTGGAAGAATATCGACCGTCATAGGCGTTCCTCCAGGACACCTTACCCGAAGAGCATGTCAGTCGCCACGTTCCAACCGGGAACGACGATGCTGGGAATGACCGCCTGCCCGCGGTAGACGTGTTCGGCGCGATAGACTGCGCCGTCCAGGGTGAGCAACTCGACGGCGCGGTGCCCCGGATCGGCGATCCAGTACTCGCGCACCCCGGCGGCGGCGTACAGGTCGCGCTTCTCGCGCCGGTCATAACTGGCGGTGCCGGGAGACACGACTTCCACCACCAGGTCTGGCGGACCGACAATGCGCTGCGCGGTGATCGCCGCCGCGCCGCCGTGCAGCAGCACAACCACATCGGGCTGCACAATCGTGACCGGACTGAGTTCCACGTCGATTGGCGCCGTGAAGACCCGCCCATGACCAGCCATTTCAATGAACGTGAAAAGGTAGTGCGCAATGCGCAACGCTGCCGCCTGATGGTCGGGGTTGGGAGCAGGCGCCATACGCAGGGCTCCATCGATCAGTTCATAGCGTTGCCCATCGTCCGGCAGGCGCTCGTAATCCGTCGCCGTCCAGCGCCCGCCGGGAGGCGGCGACAGATGGGAGACTGATCCTGCGACAGGAAGAATATCGACCGTCATAGGCGCGCCTCTGGAATGAACCGTCTGCATGTCTCGCGATCATTGTAGCACGCCGTGCCATCCAACGGTTCCGCTGCTGATAGAGCGATCAACCAGATGTTGTACAATCTTGCCCATAGCCCGCGACTTCAGTCGCCGGGCGCTGAACGAATGCCAGATTATTTGGTGAACGTTCACCATCCGCTGGGCGCTATCAGTCGCCGGGCGCAGAGATCAACGTCCATCACGTCAGCCGTGCGATGTCGCTTCGTCAGCAGGGGGCGACTCGTCCGCCCGTAACGCATCCGGTTCGCCGAACTCGAGATCGGTCAGCGTCACCAGGGCATCATAGTCTTCCACAAGATCGGGAGCATGCCTGGCGATGATGGTGCGGATCAAGGCGCGTTCGTCGCAGTCTGCCGTGCGCAGCAGGCGCGTAATATCTGCCACGTCCTGCGCCCGACCGGCTTGCAACTTCATCAGTACGAGGAACCGTCGCGGCAACACCGGAAAGCCCGCTGGATCGAACGACGGATGATCGAGCGCCTCGTTCAGCCAGGGGTCATCGGATGCCACAACATCGATGCGGCGCTCTTCTGCATCAAGCGGAAGCGCCGTAAGCCTGCCCGCTGACAGCGTTCCGCCAATGCGATAACCGGCGGCGACGAACGCTGATCGCGTCGTCGGTTCATCATCGGCGTGGATGAGAATGTCCACGTCCTGAGTCATGCGCTCCGGCGCGTAGGCGCGCAACGCCATCGCACCAATGAGTGTCCAGCGAATGCCCTGCAGGATGTCCTTCAGATTGGGAAGTTGCTGCACCGCGGTTCTCCGGTTCAAAAAGACGGGCGACGAGCCAGTGCCGGCTCTGGCTCGCCGCAGCGCAATCCGAATGTACGGATTTTTGACCTGCGAGTGGCGCATGACCGTCTTCCCGCGCGCCTGGCGCCGCGAATCGCACGAGCCTGCCATCCTTAATAGAGTGCTCAACACGAACCCGGATATTCGGATCGCACGAGTGGCACGGATTGCTCAGACGGTGGAATACTCACGCGAAGAGCTCTCCTACGCCAGTGCAATGGCGTGCAAAGCTCAATCCGTCCGAATCCGTCTGCATCCGTGCGTATCCGTGTTCCATCACAACGTCACTCGTTCTTCAGCTCCTGACGCATGCGCGGGCTTTCCCACGGCGCGTCGGGCACGCCGGCGCTCGCGTTTGCGCGGCGTGCTGCCACGAACAGCAAGTCCGAGAGGCGGTTCAGGTAGATAGCGATCTGCGGGTTGACCGGCTCGCTCCGGTTGAGCGCCACGACCCAGCGTTCAGCGCGGCGGCAGATGGTGCGCGCCAGGTGGAGATACGCCGCAGACGGCGCACCGCCGGGCAGGATGAACTGGCGCAACGGTTCCAGTTGCGCCTCCATTTCATCAATCGCCTGTTCGAGCGCCTGCACTGCTTCCTCGCCGATCCGCGGAATAACCGACGACGCCTCGCCAGGGGTCGCCAGGTCGGCGCCGACGACGAAGAGGTCGTTCTGAACCCGCGCCAGCAGTGCGTCGAGGTCAGTATCGACCCCTGCCGCGCGCGCGACGCCAATGGCGGCATTGCATTCATCGACCGTGCCGTATGCCTGAACGCGCGGGGCGTCCTTGGGGACGCGCAATCCGCCCCACAAGCCGGTTTCGCCTTCATCACCTGTCCGTGTATAGATTTTCATCCAGATACCTCTCTTCAGTCGGGGCGCAGCGCAATATGCAGCTCGCGCAACTGCCGCTCATCGACTGGCGATGGCGCATTCGTCATCAGATCGACGGCCTGCTGCGTCTTGGGGAATGCCATGACTTCCCGGATCGTCACTTCATCGGCAAGGATCATGCAGATGCGGTCGATGCCGGGGGCGATGCCGCCGTGCGGCGGCGCGCCATACTCGAATGCTTCGAGCATATGCCCGAACTGCCGCATGGCGGTCTCACGGTCGATGCCGAGCAGATCGAACAGGCGCTGCTGCACATCGCGCCGGTGGATACGGATTGACCCGCCGCCAGCTTCATACCCGTTCAGAATGAGATCATACGCTTTTGCGCGCACTTTGCCCGGATCGCTCTCCATCAGGTGGAGGTCTTCATCCTTCGGCGCCGTGAATGGGTGATGCACCGCGTCCCAGCGCTGCTCGTCGTCGTTCCATTCGACCAGCGGAAAATCGAGCACCCATGCCCACGCCAGCGTATTCGGGTCGGCAAGGTTGAGGCGCGCGCCAAATTCGCGCCGCAAGCGATCGAGCGTTTGCGCCACAATCTTCGGCGTATCAGCGACGATCAGCAGCAGGTCGCCAGGCGCCCCTTCCATCCGGCGAATGATCGCCGCCATCTCGTCTGGCGAGACCTGCTTGCCGAAACTGGACCGCACCTCGCCGCCTTCGCCCGGCACGATCGCCCAAAGCAACCCTTTCGCGCCCGCCTGCTTCGCAAGATCGACGACCTCATCGATCTGCTTGCGCGAGTAATTGCCGGCGCCGGGAATGCGCAACCCCTTCACCTGCCCGCCATTGTCGAGCGCCGCGCGGAACATGCCGAACGCACTGGCAGCAACGGTCTCCCCCAGATTGACCAGTTCCAGCCCGTAGCGCAGGTCCGGCTTGTCCGATCCGAAGCGTTCCATCGCTTCAGCGAACGTCAGGCGCGGAAAGGGGGTCACCAGTCGCTTGTGCGGCGTAATCTCGCGGCACAACGCTGTAAACAGACGTTCGATGATGTCGAGCACGTCATCCTGATCCACAAAGCTCATTTCCATATCGAGTTGCGTGAACTCAGGCTGCCGGTCGGCGCGCTGGTCTTCGTCGCGGAAGCAGCGCGCAATCTGAAAATAGCGGTCGAACCCGGCGACCATGAGCAGTTGCTTCAACTGCTGCGGCGACTGCGGCAACGCATAGAACTTGCCAGGGTGAAGCCGGCTTGGCACCAGATAGTCGCGCGCGCCCTCCGGCGTCGATTTGATCAGGATCGGCGTCTCGATCTCAACGAACCCCTCGCGGTCGAGGAAATCGCGGATGAACTTGACGATCCGGTGGCGCAGCATGATATTGCGCTGCATCCGTTCGCGCCGCAGGTCCAGGTAGCGATACTTCAGGCGGATCGCCTCGTCCTCGCCGCCTTCTTTGTTGATGTAGAGCGGCGGATTCTTCGCCGGGTTAAGAATCGTCGCCTCAGTCGCATGGACTTCGATCATGCCAGTGGCAATATCGGGATTGTACGCTTCTTCCGGTCGCTGCACCACGGCGCCGCGCACCTGAAGCACGTACTCGGCGCGCGCATCGCTGGCGACGGCGTGCGCCACAGGCGCAGCCGTCGAGTCGAACACCACCTGCGTAATGCCGTACCGGTCGCGCAGGTCAATGAAGATCAGGGGACCGTGGTCGCGGCGGCGATGCACCCAACCGGCGAGCAGCACCTCCTGCCCGGCGTGCTCGACACGCAATTCGCCGCAGGTGTGGCTGCGGTACATAACGTCACTCCTTTTATAATCGCATACCAGGATGATCTATCGTGAGTGTGCGTTTTCGACGCTCTCAGGGAACGCCATTATAGCCGCATGAGGAAGGGATGTCCAACACCATGCGCAAACGTGTTGTTATTTTGGGGGTTGCCATCGACGATGTGCTGATGGAGGACGCGATTGATGCCGTTGCCCGGTTTATCGCCGAGGGCGGACCGCATCAGATCGTCACCGTCAACCCGGAGTTTGTGATGGAAGCGCGGCGCAACCGCGCCTTCCGGCGGGTGCTTGCGGCTGCCGACCTGGCGACCCCCGACGGTTTTGGGTTGATCCTGGCGGCGCGCTGGTGTCGAACGCCATTGCGTGGGCGTGTGACCGGCATCGCGCTGACGGAACGCATTGCTGCGGAAGCAGCGCGGCATGGCTGGTCGCTCTTTCTCCTGGGCGCCGCCCCCGGCGTGGCG